>NZ_NMOK02000020.1:0-77256 GCF_003399985.2 Paenibacillus sp. ATY16
CGCATCCAGTTTTCAAGGCGCAAGCTTTGAATAAGCCAAGAGCTTACGTTTGGTGGCGATGGCGGAGGGGAACCACGCGTTCCCATACCGAACACGACCGTTAAGCCCTCCAGCGCCGATGGTACTTGGACCGCAGGGTCCTGGGAGAGTAGGACGTCGCCAAGCAATGAAGAACCTGCCGCATTTCGCGGCAGGTTTTTTGTTTTGTCCCGGTATTTATTGATGATAATAAGAGGCTTCGTTTTTTTGGAGGCGGAGAATGCCGTCTTTACGCTGCTTGCGGAAGGCAAGAGATAAGAGCATGCGAGGGACGATAAGCCATAAATGCCAGCAGAGGATGCTGATCAAGAGGGACGGCTGGATCCATGGATACATAACCGCAACTGCGCAGAGGCCAATCCAGAAGAGGTGGCGGTGTACGCGGCGGTATAGGGCAAGGCGGATATCGTTGGCGGGCTTAAAGCCGAACCATGGAGGCGTAATTCCCCAAACCCAGCGCCGGTCTACGGCATCGTCAACGCGTATAAAGGCAAGCAGTAGAATAACAAGATGAATGACTTGCACGATAGCAAAACCAAGGAGCCAACTGAACAAGCCGTCCATGCGGTACATCAGCAGCTGGAAGGCCAGCAGGATGACTGCAATGAGGATATGGCTTTGGACTAGCTCAGGGCGAATGACTTTCCTCCGGACAAGCTTATATTGATAGATCGTGGCCGCTTGCTGTTCCAATAAGGATTGACGCATATTGTACTTCCCTTCTTCGTTACTCAGGTAGTATATCGGCAGTTTTGGATTCACCAATTAGGCGGATGCTGCATACGATATAGAAATATTTGAAATGGGCTATGAAACAAGTATAAACCGCTAGAATATATGCCATAATAATAGCTATATAGGATGACAGAAAGGCGGGATGGGTATGTCGGAGGAACGCGCGCTTCATTGCATTATATGCGGGGAGCATAAAGCAGAGGGTGAAGGTATCCGCATCGTGTCTGAGTTTATTTGCGAGTCATGCGAATCCGAGATGGTTCGAACAGACGTTAAGGACGCCAAGTACCCTTTCTTTATTCATCAAATGAAACAGATTTTTATTGAGAAAAACGCCTGAGCGGAGTCCTTCTAATAGGATGCCGCTCTTTTTTTGTGCCTAAATCCGTTACAATAGACGAATAATAGATAGAAGGGATGCTTTTAGACCATGAACCGTTCGCACGCCCCTTTGTTCGAAGCATTAGTACAGCATTATGAGACGGAGCCGGTTGGATTTCACGTACCAGGGCACGGATATGGGCATATATATGAGCAGGAACAAAACAAAGCAATGAATTGGCTGTCCTGCATGATGAAGCTGGATGTGACGGAACTGTCCTCTACCGATGATCTGCATCATCCGGAGGCATCCATAGCGGAAGCGCAGAGGCTTGCAGCGCAATGCTTCGGGGCCGATGAGACCTTTTTTCTCGTAGGGGGAAGCACATCCGGAAATCTGGCGATGATCCTTGGAGTATACGAGCCTGGCGATCTCATGATCGTTCAGCGTAATGTCCATAAGTCAGTCCTTAACGGATTAAAGCTAGCAGGGGTGAGAGCGGTATTTGTCACGCCTAGAATGGATGAGGAAACGGGATTGCCAACAACCCCATCATTAGAGAGCATAGAACAAGCGCTTAAGCTGTATCCCGAAGCTAAAGCCGTAATGCTGACCAATCCCAATTATTACGGCATGACTGCAAATCTGACGAGCTATGCGGAGCTCATACACGGCTATAATAGTATGCTGCTTGTAGACGAAGCGCATGGCGCGCATTACGGATTACATCCTTCATTTCCCGAGTCGGCTATTCAGGCCGGTGCGGACGCGGTTGTACAGTCTACTCATAAGACGCTGTCCGCCTTAACGATGGGAGCAATGCTTCATCTGAAGGGGGACCGGATTCCAAGAGAATCGATAAAAGAAGTACTAGCCGAGATTCAGAGTTCAAGTCCGTCTTTTCCGATTATGGCATCCCTTGATGTTGCGCGCGTTATGGTAGACCGGTATGGGGCAGCATGGTTTGAACCGGGAGTTGCTTCCGTACAGGCATTCCGGTCTTGGGTAGAGCAGGAGGAAGGGGCCTTGAAGGTACTCCCGTCCAATCAAAGCTCGGAAGCCTACGATAACTTGGATCCGTTAAGAGTTGTTTTATGGGATCGTACAGGGACCGTCACCGGCTTTGAACTGCAAAAGCTGTTGGAGGAGCAGGGCTGCTGGGCGGAGATGGCGGATATCAAGCATGTAGTATTGGTGTGGGGATGCCGGACAGGAGATGACGCTAGGTTAAAGCTTCAGGCTGCCTGCAAACAGATCGAACACATCATCAGAAACAGCTCCATCAAGAGCGTAAGAGTTTCAACAAGTTCCTATCCGGGTATTGGTTCCTCAACTCCGCTGAAGCCGGTAGAATGGAGCCGGAAAAAGAGGGAGCAGCTAAGGCTGCCGTTGGTAGAGTCAGAGGGCTATGAGGTCGCGGAAATGGTTGTACCTTATCCTCCGGGGATACCGATTCTTTACCCGGGAGAAGTGTTGACCAAAGAGATGATAGGGTATATTTCGACATTAGCCGAGACTGGAGCCAAGTTTCAGGGAGCGGTCGACAGCAGGATGCAGACAATTGCCGTATATTCGCGTTAATTAGGTTAAAATAAGTAGTACAAGGGTATTCGCTTTGTTAGAACTTTGTTAAAATATATACTATACACAACTATAGTGTTGAGTAGCCTAAGGTTAGGAGCCATACGAGGTTGAATAAGGGAATCTTTATTACCATAGAAGGCGGCGAAGGTGCCGGCAAAACAACACTGATTGAGCAGCTCGCGCATACGATGCAGCAGCGGGGCAAAACCGTCATTACGACCCGCGAGCCAGGCGGCATCCCGATTGCGGAGCAGATCCGTTCCGTTATCCTGGACCGTAACCACACGGGAATGGATGCGCGCACGGAAGCCTTGCTGTATGCGGCATCAAGACGCCAGCATTTGGTCGAGAAGGTTATGCCGGCGCTTGCGGACGGTCAGATTGTCATCTGCGACCGTTTCGTGGACAGCAGCCTCGCTTATCAGGGCCATG
This sequence comes from Paenibacillus sp. ATY16, assembly GCF_003399985.2. Lineage (NCBI taxonomy): Bacteria > Bacillati > Bacillota > Bacilli > Caryophanales > Paenibacillaceae > Paenibacillus > Paenibacillus sp. ATY16. Next base: position 3,113 of record NZ_NMOK02000020.1, read on the forward strand.
CCAGAGGACTGGGCATGGAGGAGGTATGGTCGATCAACCGTTTTGCGGTGGATGGAGCCATGCCTCAGCTTACGATTTACATGGATATCGATCCGGAGGTTGGATTAGCCCGGATCAGAGCCGCAGGCGAACGCGAAGTCAACCGCCTGGACCTGGAGTCGCTTGCTTTTCACCAGCTAGTGCGGGAAGGCTATAGGAAGCTGCTAGAGCAGTTTCCGGAGCGGATCGTGAAGGTTGATGCGGGAAAAGCGGCAAATGCTGTACTGGAAGAAGTTATTTTGACGATTGACCGCAGATTTAAAGGATTTTTCGCAGCCGATGTGCAATAAACAACGTAGGAATGACTTCGTGCCTGTTCTATTAACCTAACCAATTGGGAGGAATGAGGATGAAATTAGTCATTGCGATTGTACAAGATAAGGACAGCAACCGTTTGTCGAATGCTCTTGTGAAGGATGGCTTCCGCGCTACCAAGCTTGCAAGTACGGGGGGATTCCTTCGCGCAGGCAATACAACGTTTATGATTGGTATAGAAGATGAGCGTGTTCACGAGGTACTGCAAGTGATCAGTTCGAACTGCAAGGTGAGAGATCAGCTGGTTACGCCTGTTTCACCGATTGGCGGTTCGACCGATTCGTACATTCCTTTCCCTGTAGAGGTGCAAGTAGGGGGAGCGGCGGTATTCGTCGTACCTGTTGAGCGTTTCGAACATTTCTGATTGGACGTGAATAGCGATGAAAATCGATCAAAGCTGGCGTCCGCTCGGCCAGAACCGTGCAGGCGGAGATACGGCGACGAAGCCGGCTCCTGCCAGAAGCTTCTCTGACGCCCTGGTACAGCAGGATGCCATGCGGACGCAGGAGCAGCTGCAGCAGAAGCTTACGGAAATTCATAATCAAGGCGAGCGTCTGGCCAGAACGATGACGGTCCGTGAGCTGAAGATGTACCGGCAGATGGTGAAGCGGTTTCTGGAGGATACCGTCAAACGCGGGATCGGGCTGAAGGAGCTGCGCGGTTTTGATCGAAGAGGCCGGACCAAGCGATACAAGCTGCTCGATGAAATTGATTCGGCGCTGGTATCCATGGCAGAGGAGCTGCTGGAGACGGAACAAGGCAGACTCGAGCTGCTTGGCCGGATCGGAGAAATTCGCGGACTTCTAATTAATTTATTGTTTTAGAAAGGGTAAGCAGCAATGAGCATGGAACAAGTAGCCGGCCAATGGAAAGCGAAGCGAATATTAAAGCATGCGCTGCAGAGCGACAAGGTTTCGCATGCTTATTTGTTCTACGGCCCTTCCGGTACAGGAAGAAAGGCTATGGCCAGAGCCTTCGCCAAGGCACTCTTTTGCACGTCTGGCGGGGATGACGCCTGTGATCATTGCCTGGAATGCCGTAAATTCGAGAATGGGAATCAGCCGGATCTGCTGACCATTACGCCGGATGGGCAATCCATCAAGATTGATCAAATACGCGAGCTCCAGCGCGAGCTTGCTTACCGGGGAAGCGGTACTTCACGGAAGGTATATATTGTCGAACGCGCGGAGACAATGACCCTTCAGGCAGCGAATAGTCTGCTTAAATTTTTGGAGGAGCCGCTTTCTCCTATTGTTGCCATACTAATTACGGATAATGGACAAGCCGTGCTTCCAACCATTCGTTCAAGGGCGCAGTGGGTGCCGTTCCTGCCATTCTCGGCAAACGAAATGCTGCAGTCTCTGGTTAACGAGGGAGCACCGCCGACTCTGGCCCGCGCAGCCGTTCAATTGAGCTCCGGACTTGATGGTGCTAGAGAGATTATCCAACAGAATCAGTTTGCAGAAATCAGAAACGTAGTGATACAATTAGGGAAGGAGAGTCTGACCCGATTCACCGCGGGAATGCTCACCGCCCAGCAGCAATTTTTCAAAACGGACCTTGCGGGTGAAACGCAGCTCATGCTGTCGTTACTTGTATTATGGTTCAAAGACATGATTCAATTTCAGGCCGGAAGGCAGGAAAGTATTGTTTATATAGATCAGTTGGACTGGATTGGCAAGCATGCGTTTAACCGCCCGATCGAGAGCTGGATTGCTTGTATCGAGCACACGCTTGAAGCGGGTAAAAAAATACGTTCCAACGTATCTCCGCAGCTTGCTGTCGAGCAACTATTGGTAAACCTACAGGAGGGCTAAATCCTTGTATAACGTTGTCGGTGTCCGCTTTAAGAAAGCGGGCAAGATTTATTACTTTGATCCAGCCCTGCACCCCGTGGACAAGGACCAGCATGTAATTGTCGAAACGGCCAGGGGGATCGAATACGGTAAAGTCGTGGTCGGACAGAAAGAAGTCGGTGAAGAAGACGTTGTCCTTCCGCTGAAGAAAGTGATCCGGATTGCCAGCGAGGTAGATGCGAAGGTCGTGGAGGAGAACCGTGCCGCCGCGAAGAACGCTTTTGCCACCTGCTTGGACAAGATAAGAGATCATCAGCTCAGGATGAAGCTGGTTGATGTGGAATTCACGTTCGACCGGAACAAAATCATTTTCTATTTTACGGCTGAAGGAAGGGTCGACTTCCGGGAGTTGGTAAAAGATTTGGCCAGTGTGTTCCGTACGCGTATCGAGCTTAGGCAAATCGGCGTACGCGACGAAGCGAAAATGCTTGGGGGCATCGGGCCATGCGGGCGTGTATTATGCTGCTCTTCTTGGCTCGGGGATTTCGAACCGGTATCCATCAAGATGGCCAAGGATCAGAACTTATCGCTAAATCCTACGAAGATCTCGGGGTTATGCGGCCGTCTTATGTGCTGCTTGAAATATGAGCATGACAATTACGAAAGCGTGCGGGAGGAGCTTCCTTCCGTTGGCAAAATCGTCGTCACGTCTTATGGCGAAGGCAAAGTAACGGGCATCAACGCTTCCACGAAGTCTGTGTACGTGCAGTTGTTCGATGTGTCGGGTAAACCGAAGGAGCTGCCGCTCGACGATGTGGTTGTGAAGGAAAATTGAACGACTACGTTTGAAAGCTCTGGGGTGAAAGCTTGGAGAACAAAGAAATCTTTAATCAAATGGATGAATTAGAAAGCCGGATGGGTGATTTCCATGTTCATCTGGGCGTTTTGAAGCAGCGTGTGAAAGAACTGCTGGAGGAAAATCAGCAGCTAAGCATGGAAAACGAACAGCTGCGCAAAATATTGAAAAGAGAGACGTCGCCGAAGCCAAAGTCGACTGCAAGCCGCCAAGGGGGACAAGCTGTCCAGCCTGCCCGCCGGGAGGTTGCAGTGCATGCGGAGGAAGATACGGTTCACGATACATCGCAGCAAGCCGGTCTCGTCGGTGAGGCGCATGATAATTTGGCTAGGCTGTATCACGAAGGATTCCACATCTGCAACGTATATTACGGGCATTTGAGGACAGAAGGAGATTGCTTGTTCTGCTTATCCTTCCTTAATAAATAATAGAACATTGCAAGTATACCGTCCTTGTCTATGAAGGGCGGTATCTTTATGTCAGGGGAGTTAGGTCAAAGGTGCGGGAAGTAAGACTGGAACCAAATGAACGAATTGATGATCTGATGACGGAGACGGGTCTCCATATCATCCAAAGCCGGGAAGTATTCAGCTTCTCCCTGGATGCGGTGCTGCTGTCGAAGTTCGCTACCATTCCGAAGCGCGGACGAATTCTTGATCTCTGCACGGGAAACGGGGTAATCCCGATGCTGCTGACGACCAGGACCGATGCGAGGATCGATGCGGTTGAGATTCAGCCAAGACTGGCGGACATGGCAAGGCGCAGCGTAGCGATGAATAACCTGTCGGAGCAGGTTTCTATTATAGAGGCGGATCTGAAAATATTCATGAAAGAAGCCGGCAATGGTATTTATGACGCCGTAACGGTCAATCCTCCATACATGGCGGTAAAAGCAGGCGACTCCAACGAGAATGATCATTACGCAATCGCCCGTCATGAAATACATTGCACGCTGGATGATGTCGTTCATGCCTGCGCAAGGCTTGTCCGTTCGGGAGGAAAGGTGGCTATGGTTCACCGTCCTTCGCGGTTTATCGATATTATGGAGACGATGCGGAAATACCGTCTTGAGCCCAAGCGCGTGCAGTTCATCCATCCCAATGCGCAAGGGGAGGCCAATATGGTATTAATAGAGGCGATACGCGACGGCAAGCCGGAGCTTAGGCTGCTGCCGCCGGTCTTTGTATACGAATAAACAATATTACGGACGGGAGGGAGCAAGGCAATGATACAAATTCAAAAAAGCTTTAAAGATCAAGCGGATAACGATTATGGTATCCTATATTTGGTAGGTACTCCGATTGGCAATCTGGAGGATATGACCTACCGGGCAATCCGGACTTTAAAAGAAGTGCAGCTTATTGCCGCTGAAGATACAAGGCAGACACGCAAGCTGCTTACGCATTTCGAAATAGCCACCAGATTGGTCAGCTATCATGAGCATAATAAGCAGGCTAGCGGAAGCGAGCTTATCCGTCTATTAATAGAAGGACAGTCTATTGCGCTTGTCAGCGATGCAGGCTTGCCTGCCGTCAGTGATCCAGGGGCTGACCTTGTTAAAGATGCCGTGGAAGCGGGTATAAAGGTAGTGCCAATACCGGGAGCGAATGCGGCCTTATCGGCGCTGATCATATCGGGACTCCCGACCGACAGGTTCATGTTCACGGGATTTCCCCCAAGGGATAAAAAGCCGCTTGCCGAATGGCTGACCCGTCTATCCCGTCAAGAAGGGACGCTTATGATGTATGAATCTCCCCATCGCCTGAAAAAGACGCTGGACGCGATGCTGGAACACTGGGGCGATCGGCGGATTGCGATGGTTAGGGAGCTTACTAAGCGCCATGAAGAGGCTGCGCGCGGAAGCATATCGGAATGTCTTGCTTTTCTTGAGGAGAATCCTCCCCTGGGAGAGTACTGCCTTATTATTGAAGGGGCAGCTGCAGGATCGGGGGATGCGGGAGATAACGGAGAGATTTGGTGGACAACACTTGGGCTTGAAGAGCATGTCGCCCATTACGAGACTGAAGGCATCGACCGCAAAGAAGCCATTAAAAAAGCGGCCCAAGACCGTGGCCTGCCAAAGAGGGAAGTCTATAACGCAGTTAATCGATAGATTACTGCGTTATTCGGGCAAAAAAAGACCTTCCTGGCCGGGTTCTAGCACAGGAAGGCATCAAGGAGTATAAAAAGGTTAGAATTAACAAGTTGGTGTATTTCTATTATAACCTATATTTCTTATTTTGTCACAGGAGAAGGCATCTCAGATAAACAAATATGGCAAACAATTTTGCCTTTGAAGTAGGATACGTTTTCCGCATTGCCGCAGAAGATACATGCAGGCTCGTATTTCTTAAGCATAATACGCTCGCCGTCTACATAGATCTCCAGAGCATCTTTCTCGCCAATACCAAGGGTACGGCGCAATTCGATTGGAATAACAACACGACCCAATTCGTCGACTTTACGTACAATACCAGTAGATTTCATCATGATTTTGTTTCTCCTCTCAGGAAATTACATTTCGTCACTATTCGACATAGTTTTTCTTTTTATGGCTACTATAATACCAACGATTCCCATAATAGTCAACCGAGAAAGTCTTTAATAGAGCTTACTAGACCTATATTTACGGGAATTTGACTCTATAGCAAGGTCATATTAATCTTACTATAGAATACAACAGCTTCGACAATTTGGAAACTATATTACGACAGTATTCGACATTCTACCAGAGTTTTGTGTCGAAACCATGAACAAAGGGGTTGAAAGGGCGAGTGAATCAGCAGCTGACCGAAGAGAAGGTTTTTAAGGATCCGGTGCACAAATATATTTACGTGCAGGATCAGACGGTGTGGGATTTGATCAACACGAAGGAGTTTCAGAGGCTTAGACGAATTCGCCAGCTTGGAACCTCTTATTTGACGTTTCATGGCGCAGAACACAGCCGATTCTCCCACTCCTTAGGGGTTTATGAAATAACGAGGAAAATCATCTCTCAATTCGAGCGTAACGAGTATCCGGGTTGGCCGGCGGAGGAAAGATTGCTGGCTCTCTGCGCCGCGCTTCTGCACGACGTTGGCCATGGGCCTTTTTCTCATTCGCTGGAGCAGGTATTCGACACTCATCATGAGCAATGGACCTGTGCGATTTTGCTGGAGGATACGGAAGTTAACCGCGTGCTGCGCCGCGTATCGGAGGATTTCCCGGAGAAGGTAGCCTCGGTAATCAGTAAGACGTACCCGAACCCGATCGTTGTAAGCCTGATTTCCAGCCAGATGGATGCGGACCGAATGGACTATCTGCTGCGCGATGCTTATTTTACGGGAGTCAACTACGGCAACTTCGACCTGGAGCGGATTTTGCGCGTCCTGCGTCCCGTTCAGGGCAAGATTGTCGTAAAGGAAAGCGGGATGCATGCCATCGAGCATTACTTAATGTCCCGTTACCAGATGTATTGGCAAATTTATTTCCATCCGGTTACCCGGAGCTCGGAGATTATACTCAGGCAGATCACCCGCCGGGCCAAGGAGCTGTACGACAGCGGCTACACCTTTTCGTGGATGCCGGGACCCATTAACAAGCTGCTTGACGGCAGCATTACGGTACCGGATTATTTGAAGCTGGACGAGGCCTACATGCAGACGATCTTCTCGTTATGGACCGAAGAGAAGGATGCATTGCTCGCCGGGTTGTGCGACCGGTTCCTCAATCGCCAGCTCTACAAATACATTACGCTTGATGATCCGGGGGATTCTTTATTGGAAGAAGCGGCTCTGGAGTTCATCGCGATCGGTCTTAACCCGGACTACCATATGGAAATCGATTTCCCGTTTGACCAGCCTTACGACATTTATCGCCCCGATGCGAAAAAAGGCGGGAAAGAGGATAAAGCGCCGATTTTGCTGCTTAACGAAGATAACACCTTAAGCGAAATATCGGTGAAATCCGACATTGTACGATCCATCAGCGGACTGCATCAAGGCCAGTATCATATTTATTACCCGATCGAGCCCCTGCTCGCCGCTGCTGACCGGCTAAGCCCGGCTGTCCGGGAATTATTCAAAATTTAACTCTATATAGAAGGAGCTTGCAGCTAAGATGATATCTTTATTCGACACGCATACCCACCTGGACTCTCCGCAATTCGACAACGACCGTGCCGAAGTTATCGAAAGGGCGCGTGCTGCCGGTGTCGATTTAATGATCAATATCGGTTTCAACCGCGAAACAATTCCAACGACGATGGAGCTTGCGGAAAAATACGATTTTATTTACGCAGCAGTTGGATGGCATCCGGTGGACAGCGTTTTCATGGAGCCGGGGGATCTGGAATGGATCGAGCAGCTTTGTGCCCATCCGAAGGTTGTAGCCATAGGGGAAATCGGTCTTGATTACCACTGGGATACCTCTCCGAAGGATGTGCAGCACCGGGTATTCCGGGATCAAATTCGCCTAGCCAGGAAGCTGGGTAAGCCGATTGTCATCCATAACCGGGATGCGCATGAGGACATTGTTCGTATTCTGAGGGAAGAGAAAGCGTCTGAAGTCGGAGGGGTTATGCACTGCTACTCCGGCAGCTGGGAAACGGCAAAAATGTGCCTCGATATGAACTTCTATATTTCGTTCGGCGGACCCGTCACTTTCAAAAATGCAAGGGTGCCAAAAGAGGTGCTTGCGAACGTTCCGCTTGACCGTCTTCTTATCGAAACGGACTCCCCTTATTTGTCTCCACATCCATTTAGAGGGAAGAGAAATGAGAGCTCGTATGTGTCCCTGGTCGCAGAGGCTGCAGCGGAAATAACAGGAAAATCCAAGGAAGAAATCGCAGTTATTACAAGCGCAAACGGTAAAAAATGTTTTGGTATTGTTTAAAAACGGATTAAAACCGCTGAAATAAGGACTATAGCGGCGATAAAACTCTTTTTACTTGTTGGAATCGCCGATATTTGCCTTCAGAATCCTAAAATTTCGTTAAAATCGTCTTTTAACGCATCTTTACAATTCTGTGGTCAGGAATGTATGATTTTTCTCAGAGCTTTAACTTTTGTATTGGATTTCCAGTTTGCGCTTAATCTCCGAAAGCCGGAGAGCGGGGGAACCAACGACAGCGGATGCATAATTAAGACGTCTTGAAGCATCGTGCTGCGTATGAATTCTTCAGGGGTGAATTTTGCGGCGATTGCCATGAGCATTCGTTCCGCGGATAGGGCAGCTCTCTCGCCCGAACCCGTCAGCTAACCTCGTAAGCGATTATAGAGAGCGATCAACCTCGTGTATTCACCTTTTCCTGAATGTTTGATTACCCAGGAAGCCACGATCAGATCCTCTGTCGAAGGCTTCTTTTTATTTTCGATTTTGCTACTTCGGAAATAGTCTTTACAGGGTAAATCTTGGAGGTGGGAGGCCGTAACACTGGAGCGTGCTCGTCACGCCAATATACTTAATAGTCGCGTCAATAGTATCATGCGTAACAGTTTGGCGGCGGGGCTATGAAGGAGGACCGATAGAAGTGGGCATGATCCAAGCTAAGGAGACCCATGGGAAGCGATCATCCAGCATGACTTTCGCAATGCGATGGAAGCATGAAAATTTGCGTTTGATTGTTCTGAGTGCAATTATCTCAATCGCTATGACTTTCATGTTTTTGGTGTTGTTGTACGGATCGGCTGATAAGAGCGTATCCGTAGTAGTGAACGGACAAGAAACTGTTGTTAAAACAAAACAATGGGTCCTGCAACGCCTACTGGATGAACAAGCTATAACGGTTGGACCCTATGACGAGGTATCTCATCCTCTGAATGCGTCCATCAAAGACGGAGACCGCATCGAAATCAAGTACGCGGTTCCGGTTACCGTAAAGGCAGATGGCAAAACATCGACGGTGTACACGACAGAGAAAACAGTACAGGCGGCGATCGGGAAATTAAATATTCCTGTCCGCGATCAAGATAAAGTTATCCCGTCTCTCGATACTCAGATTTCGAAGGCAATGACGGTGACCGTTACCCGCATCGATACCAAGGTAGCAGAGAATGAACGGACTTTGCCGTTCTCGATCGTAAAGAAACAAGATCCTACCCTCGAGAAAGGGAAGGAGAAGCTGGTGCAATCCGGAAAGAATGGCGTCGTTATCGAGCGCGTGGAGAAAAAGTACGAGAACGGTGTTCTTGTCTCCTCCAAGCTGGTCGACAAGGTCGTTCAGAAGCATACGGTCAGTCAGGTCGTAGCGGTCGGATCGAAGAAGGACGTACATACGCTCTCGGCTGCGAGCACGGGCTCCTATACAAAGAGCGGCGTAACGTTTAAGGCAAAGAAGATTCTCAAGAATGTCACTTTAACCGCCTATTCGGCAGGCGTAGCTTCTACGGGCAAGGATGAGAGTCATCCGGGATACGGCATTACGGCTTCCGGCGCGAAGGTGAAGGAAGGCCGTACGATCGCGGTGGATCCGGATGTTATTCCAATCGGCTGGTGGGTGTACATCGAAGGCATTGGCTTCCGCAGAGCGGAGGATACGGGCAGCGCCATCAATGGCAACAAGATCGACGTTTACTTTGACAGCACAAGCTATGCCAATAAGTTCGGCCGGAAAAAAGGGTATACCGTATACGTGCTTGGACCAACCAAGCCAACCGCGAGCTAATGGCTTCACGCTATCGTATTTCATTGTTAAATATGCCATTATAAGAAGAGGCGCTGCCTCTTCTTTTTGTGTGTATGGAGATGCTAAGCAGGCTGCATAATCATTGACGGTGAAAGAAGAGCGAAAGTTGCTGCTTTGGAAAGGAATGTTCGCTTGTGATTAAGGAAATTATTGTGGTGGAAGGCAAAGACGATACGGTAGCCGTGAAGCGGGCCGTTGAGGCGGATACGATCGAAACGAACGGTTCTGCGGTTGGCGAGGAAGTGCTTCGCCGGATCGAGCTGGCGATGGAACGCAGAGGCGTTATTATATTTACGGACCCCGATCATGCGGGCGAGAGAATTCGCAAAATTGTCGCTCGGCGCGTGCCGGGCTGCAAGCATGCTTTTCTGCCGCAGGAGAAGGCCATGTACAAAGGCGATATCGGAATCGAGAACGCAAGCCCCGAAGCGATTCGTCAGGCGCTCTCCGAGCTGCGGACGGAGATGGCGGCGGGAGAAGGGGACATTACCTGGGAAGATCTGATGGAAGCGGGTCTTATCGTCCATCCGGACGCGGCAAACCGCCGTCTTCGGATGGGCAAGCTGCTTGGGATCGGATATGCGAACGGCAAGCAGTTTTTCAAACGGTGTACAAGCTTCCGGATCTCCCGCGAAGAATTCGCGGAGGCTCTGCGTACGATGGAACAGGGACAGGAGTGAACGGTATGAGCGGAAACGATATGAAGGCGATTGAAGTAGCAACGCCGAAACGCACGAAGGAAATTATCGCGAAGTATGGCTTCTCGTTTAAGAAGAGCTTGGGCCAGAACTTCTTGATTGATCAAAATATTTTACACAAGATCGTAAGCGCGGCCGGACTCGACAAGACGAAGGGCGCTCTTGAGATCGGTCCGGGCATCGGCGCGCTCACGCAGCATCTGGCTGCGGCGGCGGGCACGGTGACGGCTATTGAGATCGACAATCGGCTTATTCCGATTCTGGGCGACATTCTGGCGGGCGAGGAGCATGTGAAGGTCGTGCACGGCGACGTGCTTAAGCTGGACCTGAAAAAGCTGTTCGAGGAGCGTTTCGCTGACGTGACTGGCGTAAGCGTCGTGGCGAACCTGCCGTATTACGTGACGACTCCGATTCTGATGAAGCTGCTGGAAGAGCGTCTGCCGCTCGAGAACATCGTCGTCATGATTCAGAAGGAAGTCGCGGAGCGGATGGCGGCGAAGCCGGGCGGCAAGGAGTACGGCAGCTTGAGCGTAGCCGTGCAGTATTACTGCGAGCCGCAGCTTGTCTGCATCGTGCCGCATACGGTATTTATTCCGCAGCCGAATGTCGACTCGGCTGTCATCAAGCTGGCGGTGCGCGAGAAGCCGCCGGTGGATGTGGAGGACGAGGCGCATTTCTTCCGCATCGTCCAGGCGAGCTTCGCCCAGCGCCGCAAAACGCTGGCGAACAATCTGACGGCGTTCGTGGGCAAGGAACGCCGCGAGGAAATGACGCAGCTGCTTATCGGCTGCGAGATTGATCCTGGCCGTCGAGGGGAGACCTTGTCCCTCGACGAGTTCGCCCGCATCAGCCGCGCCTTCCTGGCGGCGGGCTGGCGGGGTTAGCTCGGCCTGCTGTTAGCGGCCGAGCCTTGTTTGAGCCGGCGGCGAGCGTTTAGCGCCGCCGGCTTTGTTGTGGCCGCGCCCGCCGCCGGAGTGGCGGGCAGGGAGGGCCTTGGCACGGCTGCGAAGCGCCGTGCGGGTGCTCGGGCCTGTAAGGGGGCACTGTGGCCCCCAAACAGCCCGCTCATCCGTTCAGAGTATCCCACTGAGATCTGTCGGCTATCTGATGTTCCTGTAACGTGGAAAAAACGACTTACACGACTCTACTGTCGTTTGCTCCATCCACTATGGCCTCAGCAACACGGAAAACCGACTTACACAGCTTTATCTTCGCTTCATTTGTCCTCCGGAGGCCCAGCAACACGAAAATTTCCTCTTACAGCCCACAAAGAATACTAAGCACACCGCTTAAAGATCCTGTAGCATGAAAAAACCGACTTACACGGCCTCACCCTCGCTCCACCATTACCCGGGCAATATGCAAGTAAGGGAATGGGGGATAGTTTGAATACCGCGAATTTTAACTTCAGGTGGAACACTCTTTACTCCCTAGGGGGCATAGAAAGCGCCGCGATCGGCTAACTGGCAAATTCGGTGACGGGCGACGTACACCAATAAGCTGCAAAAGCGCACAGAGTGCTGCAAAGTTAAAACACGTCGTCCTACATTGAGTGAATTGCCGAAAGACCTCAGAAGTGATGTAGCTGCCGGTTGTTGCCTTTCCTTGCACTCTAAGCTGTCTATAGTTTGCTGCACTTTTGGGCGTAGTTATTACTCCATTGTGCTGCATGGAGCAACGGTGTGTAAAACGTTTATGGCACCTGTATATAGCAAGCAAGCGTTGCTATTCATTTATAACAGCGGGCAGGCAATACGCCCGCCCGCCATAACGCCGCACCAGGCGCAGTAGCGCGGGCAGCCTCTGCCTCCCACAAGGAATGTGGGAGGCAATTGGGAAGCGGAGGCTACCCGCAAGAGGGTAAGGGGTAACTCCCATAAGGAGCGGAGCGTATGCTTCCGAAGTAACTTTCCCTTGGAAAGTTTTTAGTCCGCCTTTGCCTGTACATTGCCACCCATGTGGCATTAGTTCAAGCAATGTACAGGCAACAGTGGCCGTTGGGAGTTACCCAGTCCCTCAAAGCGGCAGCCGGAGCCATCCGTGGGCTTTCCCCAACCACTCGCCCAAGCCCATACGCACAATTTTCTCCGCACATTCCGCTCCCTCCACCCATACGATAGACGAAGAGGTGATTTACCCATGAAGCAAGGGGACCTGGTCGTCCGCAATTCCTATGGCGGTGACGTGCTGTTCCGAGTTGAAGAGATGCGATCCGATCAAGCTTTATTGAAAGGCACGGATTACCGATTGCTTGCGGATGCGCCAATTCCCGACTTGTCGGTTGTTCGGGACCCGGAAGCGACAAGCGCGCGGCAGCAAGTGAAGATTAAAGTGAACGACTCTCTTAAACGGATGCGGCAGGAGAAGGCGCATCTTACGGTGTTATCAAGCCCTGACCGAGCTGCTTTGCAACAGCAAAGCCAGTCTTATTTCGAATTGCCGGGTAAGGTGCTTCATTTGGACGGAGACGGCAACTACTTACGGAAAAGCATGCAGTTGTACCAAACGATGAAGGTGCCCGCGCATGGCGTGCACGCTCACGAATCGCAGATGGCACAGCTGCTGTATCGTTTGCTGCCGCAGGTAAAGCCGGATATCGTTGTGATCACCGGTCATGACGGAGTCCTCAAAAACCGCGAGGGCGAAGATCTGTATAGCCTGAGCAGCTATAAAAATTCGCAGCATTTCGTAAATGCCGTGCGCGTTGCCCGCCAATACGAAAAGAATATGGATGGGCTTGTTGTGGTAGCCGGCGCATGCCAATCGCATTTTGAAGCGCTGCTGCAGTCGGGCTCCAACTTCGCGAGCTCCCCGGGAAGAATATTGATCCATGCCTTGGATCCTGTATATATTGCAATTAAAGCAAGCTATACGTCTGTCAGGGAGTCAATCAACCTCTCGGACGTGATTCACGGGACTATCAGCGGGATTGACGGGGTAGGCGGAATTGAGACGATGGGCAGGCACCGGATGGGGCTGCCGAAGCCGAAAAAAGTGACCCATTCCACGGCAAGCATGAAGATAACGTCTTAATATGTACACTTTTTATGAGAATATGCACCAAATCCGAAAAAATGGGCGAAAAAACCGTTGACAAGAAAATAAAAACGCTGATATAATATTTTGCTTCATTTGACAAACCTCCTCTTTCTGGTTATAATGGACAAGGAAAGAGGTGGTAGTGGACAATGGCAAAAAACGCGCTATTGGAAATTAAACGCAATTTGGAAGCCCACGTAGGCTCCAAAATCCGTCTTCGAGCTAACGGTGGCCGGCGAAAGACCATCGAACGCACCGGCACGTTAGAAGAAATCTACCCTTCTGTTTTCATTGTCAAACTGGACCAGGAGTCTCACGCGTTTAAGCGCGTTTCCTACAGTTATGCGGATATACTGACAGAGTCGGTTGAAGTGACCGTGTGCAATGACGAAGGTCAAGTCCGAATCACCCATATTCAACAATAGATGCATGCAGCATGCTTAAACGCGGATCAATTGGATTCGCGTTTTTTTTCATATCGGAGGTTGTTTGAGTTCAGTCTGCTGCATAATCGATCGTCTGCTTGGCACATACTAAACCGCAATCACATACCTTTCTAAGGACAGGAGGTGCACGGAATATGGGCCGCAGAAGAAGTGTCATGTCCGAGCAACTGAAATACGAGCTGGCGAAGGATCTGGGTTTCATCAACAAGGTGGAACAAGAAGGCTGGGGCGGTATTAGCACAAAGGATGCCGGCAACATGGTAAAGCGGGCAATTCAGCTCGCGGAGCAGGCCGCAGCCAGAAACCACGGACAGCAATAGACTGGAAATACAGCCGTCAGAAAAGCTAAGAGAACGGGGCGTTTAAGGCCAGCGTTGACCTCTTAGCTTTTCTTGTGCCCGTTTGTTATAATGTTGCTTAGCTAACAACGAACGGGAGAGCTTGCCATGAAAATTTACGAAAAGGCTCCGGCGAAAATAAACCTGCTGCTCGATGTCCTGCGGAAGCGGGAGGACGGATTCCATGAAGTCGAGATGATCATGACGATGGTCGATCTGGCTGACCGTCTGGAGCTGGAGGAGCTGCCGAGGGATACGATTATTATATCGAGCCAGGCTGGATACATACCGCTTGACGAGAAGAACCTGGCCTTCCAGGCTGCGCGTCTGATCAAAGAGCGTTACGACGTCCGTAAGGGCGTATATATACATCTGGATAAAAAGATTCCGGTAGCCGCGGGGCTGGCCGGGGGCAGCAGCGACGCTGCCGCCGCGCTGCGCGGGCTGAACCGCCTGTGGCAGCTAAATATATCGGAGGACGAGCTTTGCCGCCTCGGCGCGGAGCTTGGCTCCGACGTACCGTTCTGCGTAACGGGCGGTACCGCGATAGCGCGCGGACGCGGGGAGAAGCTGGAGCGCATCAGCAATCCGCCGCAGTGCTGGGTCGTATTGGCCAAGCCTCCTATTAACGTATCAACGGCCGATGTATACGGAAAACTGCGTGCCAATGAGCTGAAGAACCATCCTTCAACGAAGGAGATGGTATCGGCCATCGAACGCGGGTCCTTCACGGATATCTGCGCCGGACTCGGCAATGTGCTCGAGAATGTGACTTTGGATTTATATCCGGAAGTGCTGCAGCTGAAAGAAAGCATGCAAAAGTTAGGTGCCGATGGCGTCCTCATGTCGGGCAGCGGACCAACGGTGTTTGGTTTAGTCTCGAAGGAAGCCAAGCTTCCACGTATCTATAATGGACTTCGCGGATTCTGCAAGGAAGTCTACGTGGTAAGAATGCTGACATAATGCTGACGTTTTTCTTGATTAAATCCGTATAAAAATGTTATATTGACTTTATATTATTCGGATTTAGTGGGGGGAATGGCTTTGAAAAAATTGAAGCGAAGCGCAAGACTGGTAGAGATGACGCAATATTTGCTGAGTCGTCCCCACACGTTAATTTCGCTCACAGCATTTGCTGATCGCTATCAGTCCGCGAAATCTTCCATCAGTGAAGATTTGGCCATTATAAAAGAGGTCTTCGAAGAAGAAGGCTTCGGTGAATTAAATACGCTTGCCGGTGCTGCAGGAGGCGTTAAATATACGCCTAAGATGCATACTTCCACGGCTTTATCGATTATGGACAACATTTGCCGCCAACTGGAACAGCCTGAGAGGGTACTTCCGGGCGGTTATTTGTATATGACCGATATGCTGGGACAACCGGAGCTGCTGGCTGATGTTGGACGAATGTTTGCGACAGCTTTTGCTGACCGAAATATTGACGTGATTATGACGGTTGAGACCAAAGGAATTCCGCTTGCTTACGCAACGGCTGCTTGCCTCAATCTGCCGGTTGTGATTGTAAGACGAGATAATAAAGTCACGGAAGGTTCGGCGGTAAGCATCAACTACGTTTCCGGCTCCAACAAACGGATCCAGACGATGTCCCTCGCCAGACGTGCCCTCAAGGAGCAGTCCCGCGTCCTTATTATTGATGATTTCATGAAAGCCGGCGGTACGATACAAGGGATGATGGATTTGCTTTACGAATTCAAGGCGACCGTAGCGGGCGTGGGCGTATTTGTAGAATCGGGCGAAGTGGAGCATGAAGAGCGCCTGCTCGAGGATTACGTATCGCTTGCGACATTGACGGCCGTCGATCTGAAGACGAAGCAGACAAAAGTTATTCCGGGCAACTATTTCAAATAAAAGAGCATAGCGGCGCAGCCGCTTTGCTTGAATTACATGAATAGAAAGGTTGGGAATTCGCAATGACAGACAAAAAGCTGCAAGTAATCGCTACAGATAAAGCGCCGGCTGCAATCGGGCCGTATTCGCAGGCTATTAAGGTGGGGGATCTGCTGTTCACCTCCGGTCAAATTCCGCTGGACGCATCGGGCCAATTGGTAGAGGGCGGAATCGAGGAACAGACGCAACAGGTTTTCCGTAATTTACAGGCAGTATTAGAAGAAGCAGGAGTAACATTAAATAATGTTGTAAAAGCAACAGTATTTATGAAAGACATGAATCAATTTGCAATTGTTAACGGCATCTATTCTTCGTACTTCGGCGACCATAAGCCAGCACGCTCCGCGGTTGAAGTGGCGCGGCTTCCGAAGGATGTGCTTGTCGAAATCGAGCTCATTGCATCGACTGTTGTCGAATAGAAACGAAAAAAAATTATCTGTAAAAAAATATTTTAAATATCGCATTTTTTTCCAAAAAAGCAGAAGGAATTAGCACAAAAATGTGGAAGTATACACCAAGTCTCAGATAGGCAAAGGTGGTGAACACAAGTGCAAATTACTGATGTCAGACTCCGCCGTGTAAATTCGGAAGGGCGTATGAAAGCTATTGCTTCTATCACCATTGACAATGAATTCGTTGTTCACGATATTCGCGTCATCGATGGTAACAATGGCATGTTTGTGGCTATGCCTAGCAAACGTACGCCAGATGGAGAATTCCGGGATATCGCTCACCCAATCTCTTCGACGACCCGGGAGAAAATCCAAGCTGCTGTACTCGCTGAATACGAGCGTGCGGCAGTGGAAGAAGTGGCAATTGAAGAAGGAGCTTAAGCCTATCCTTTAAGTAACGGAATTGCGTCCCTTTGTCGGGACGGCGGACGCCGTTTTAACAAAGGGATAATAGAAAAGAGGGCCGTGAGGCTCTCTTTTCTTTTTGTGTATAATGGGATATAGTCTTTTACAAGGTGGCGGAACGCGTACTTTTGCGTAATTTATTCATAGGACATCCAAACTTATAAATAACAACATTCAAAATAGGTAGTGTAGGAGGAATTTCAATTGAAGGTAATGACGATTGTATTGGCTGCCGGTCAAGGCAAGCGGATGAAATCGAAACTATATAAGGTTCTTCATCAAGTGAGCGGCAAACCGATGGTTGGCCATGTGCTCGATACGGTTAATGAAGCAAAGAGCGAGCGTACGGTAGTTATCGTTGGCCACGGGGCGGAAATGGTAAAAGGCTACCTCGGCGACCGCGCGGAATACGTGCTGCAGGAGCAGCAGCTGGGCACCGGCCATGCCGTACGCCAAGCAGAAGCGCTTCTCGGTTCGGAGGAAGGCACAACGATCGTCATTTGCGGCGATACTCCGCTTGTACGGGCGGAGACCATTCAATCGATGCTGGCATTGCATACATCCACCGGCGCGGCAGCAACGGTTCTGACTGCATCCTTCGATAATCCGACGGGTTACGGACGCGTTATTCGCGGCGCGGACGGCGCCGTACAGCGCATTGTCGAGCAGAAGGATTGCTCGGCCGAAGAAGCAGCGGTGAAGGAAATCAACACGGGTACGTATTGCTTCGACAACAAGAAGCTGTTCGCGGCTCTGGCGGAAGTGAAGAACGAGAATGCGCAAGGCGAATACTATTTGACCGATGTTATCGGTATTTTCCGCAATGCCGGCGATACGGTTCAAGCTTATTGCACGCCGGACCTGGCGGAAGCGATTGGGGTAAACGACCGCGTAGCGCTGGCGGAAGCCGAACGATTCATGCGCGAGCGCATTAACCGCAGGCATTTAATTGAAGGTGTAACGATTATTGATCCCGCGAATACGTACATTGAAGCCGATGTGCGCATTGGAGCGGATACGATTATATATCCGGGCACCGTTCTGCGCGGCAAAACGGTTATCGGCGAGGATTGCGAAATCGGGCCTCAGGCTGATATCACCGATTCCGAGATTCAAAACGGCGCTGCCGTAAAATATTCGACGGTTGCCGATTCGGTTGTGGGCAAGGACAGCACGGTTGGTCCTTACGCGAACCTGCGTCCGGGATCGAAGCTTGGCGAGGGTTGCAAGGTCGGAGATTTCGTCGAGCTGAAAAACGCTACGCTTGGCGACGGCAGCAAAGTGTCCCATTTGAGCTATGTGGGCGATGCCGTAGTCGGCAAAGACGTCAACATCGGCTGCGGAGCGATTACGGTCAATTACGACGGCTTCAACAAAGCGATTACGGAGATCGGCGACAATGCTTTTGTAGGCAGCAACGTCAATCTGATCGCACCGGTGAAGCTTGGCGAGGGCGCTTACGTCGTAGCCGGATCGACCATCACTCATGACGTTCCTTCCGGGGATCTGGCGATTGCTCGTCAGCGTCAGGAGAACAAAGCAGGTTATGCGGATAAGATCCGTGCCCGCGCGAAAGCGAAGAAAGAAAGAAGCAAGAAAGAATAGGTTTTCCAGCAGTTGGGCAAAGTGATATGGAAATTGACTTTTTAGGAGGTTCCTATCCCGATGTCCATAGCAATGACGGCAGAACAAAGAAATACAACCATGAAGAGCGAACTCCGCAGCTTGAGGGCAAGCGGCCGGGTACCCGGCATCGTTTACGGCAAGCAGCTCGCTTCCCCGGCTTCCGTGGCCATTCAGGAGAAGGAGCTGCTCGCTTTGCTGCGTTCCCATCCGAATGCGGTCATCGACCTGGACATTCCGGGCGCGGGCAAACAGTCGGTCATGATTGCCGACGTACAGCGCGAGAAGCTGTCGCGTAAGCTGATCCATGTTGATTTCCAGCAAATCAATATGAATGAGGAAGTAACAACTCATGTCCGTATCGATCTGGTTGGGGACTCGCAGGGCGAGTGCGAGGGCGGCATCGTGCAGGCTTTGCTGCATGAGCTGGAGGTGCGCTGCCTGCCGGGAAGCATTCCGGATTCGATTCCGGTTGACGTAACCGGCCTTCTGATGGGAAGCAGCTATCTGGTGGGAGACGTTCAGGCTCCGGCTGGCGTAACGATTATGACCGATCCTTCGGCGGTGCTCGTGACGGTTCTGGTACCTCAGAAGGACCTGACGGCCGAGGAAGCGGAGGCGCAGGAAGTGGAAGCGAAGGAAGCGGTATCGCGTTCCACGGAAGCGCAAATGCACGAGGTTGATTTCGCAAAATAAAGGAATGGACAAACGGTATCTGCCCTCCGCGGGAAGATACCGTTTCTTCCTTTCGTGCAGGGAATATTGCCCATCGTGTAGAATGAATATAGACATACGCAAAATGAGATTGGAGAGCAGGATAGCATGAAGTGGATTGTAGGGCTGGGGAATCCCGGCACAACCTATCAAAGCACGCGGCACAATGTAGGCTTTATGGTCATAGACGAGCTGGCTCGGCGCTGGAACATTCAAGTGACGCAGAGCAAATGCAAAGCTTTGATTGGCGAAGGAAATGTACAAGGCACGAAGGTTGTCCTTATTAAGCCGATGACGTATATGAATCTGTCCGGGGAGTCTGTCCGGAGCTTCATGGATTACTTCAAGGCTGATCTGGAAGACGGACTTATTGTTTACGATGATATGGATACGGAGGTCGGCAAAGTCCGGCTTCGTTATCAGGGCAGCGCAGGAGGCCATAACGGCATCAAGTCGCTTATTCAGCATTTGGGCACGCAGCAGTTCAACCGGATCCGAATGGGCGTCTCGCGTCCGCAGCCGGGCCGCAACATTGCCGACTACGTGCTCGATAATTTCCCGAAGAGCGAGCAGGAAGCGCTGAAGAGCATGATTGAACAGGCCTGCGACGCGGTGGAGTATAGTCTGAAGGCGAGCTTCGACAATACGATGGCCAAGTTTAACAAGTAACCGCCTAAGCTCGGACAAAACGGGCATACTGAAGGGTATAACTATTCTTCAGGAGGCATACATATGGCTGTGAACTATATTTGCCGGCACTGCCGGACGCCGATGGGGACCATAGAGGAGAAGGAAATTTCAGAGTCGCGGCTCGGTTTCCATTTCTTGACCCCCGAAGAGCGCAGCGATATAATAGCGTATAACTCGAACGGCGATATTACGGTTAAGGTTGTTTGCGACTACTGCCGCGAGGCGCTGGAAGCAAACCCGGAGCTTTTGCTCGTCGTAAATCCGCTGCAGTAATGTAACGCAATAGCGTTCGTAGCCTTGGCATTCGGCTGAGGCTTCTTTTCGATGATTCCTATTGTAAAATAAAGCTTCTATTTCTTTGCCTTTTGTCTTGTGTATAGAAACGGGGTGCCTTCACGATTGAAAGCGTTAGTACAGGCTTTTGCCGCGGATCCGGATGTACAATCGATTATAGCCGGCGTCCGCAAAGGAATGCGCGAACAGATGATATCGGGACTTGCGGGCTCTTCCAGGCAAGTACTCGTTGCGGCGGTGAAGGATGATCTAGACCGTCCGCTGCTTGTTGTCACGCATAATATGTATGCCGCACAGAAAATTGCAGAGGATTTGCAGGAATGCATCTCTGCCGATGATGTATTGTTATATCCCGCGAATGAGCTGGTAGCTGCCGAAGCGGCGATCTCAAGTCCTGAGACGCTGGCGCAGCGCATGGATGTGCTGATCAAGCTGTCCGAAGGCTTCCGCGGGATTATTGTCGTTCCGTTCTCCGGCATTCGGCGTTATCAGCCGATTAAAGGGGTTATGTCCGATGCCAAGATTACGGTAAAGGTTGGCGACACGATTGAACTGGATGATTTCCTGCGCCAAATGACCGGTCTTGGCTATGTCCGCGCGGACCGCGTGGAGTCCAAAGGCGAGATGAGCGTACGGGGCGGTATCGTGGACTTTTATCCGCTCACGGCGGAGCTCGCGTACCGGATCGAATGGTTTGGAGACGAGGTAGATTCCATTCGCACCTTCGACCCTTCCGACCAGCGTTCGCTTGATAACCTGCAGACGTTTACCGTAACGCCTTGTCAGGAGATCGTTGCCGACCAGCGGCGCTTTAGCGCTGCGGCGGAGCATGCGGCGACTCTTCTTGCCCAGCAGCTCGACAAAATGACGGACCGCATGGCGAAGGATCGCCTCCGTCAGGAAATCGGCGGCGAGATCGAGAAGCTGCGGGAGCAAGTCTATTTTCCTGAAATCTATAAATATATATCCTTGCTGTACCCGGAAAGACAGACCATTCTGGACTATATGCCGGAGGATACGGTTCTAATCCTGGATGAGCCGACAAGGCTGATCGAGACGGGCCGCCAGCTGGAGCGGGATGAGGCCGAATGGTCGACCCATCTGCTCTCCAACGGCAAATCGCTGCCAAGCTTTACGCTTGCCCGGGAATCGGATGAGATTCTGCATCACCGGAAGTTCCAAACGCTGTTTATGTCGCTTTTCCTGCGTCAAATCCCGCATTCGCAGCCTCAAAATATCCTGAATATGACGAGCCGCGCGATGCAGAACTTCCATGGGCAGATGAATGTGCTCAAGGCGGAGATGGAGCGGTGGAAAAAGACCGGCGCGAAGGTGATGATGCTGGGCGGCAACGCCGAGCGGCTCGACCGGATCCGCCGCGTGCTGCAGGATTACCATATCGAGCCTCCGATCCTGATTGAGGGTAATCTTCAATCCGGCTTTGAGCTGCCCTCTTCGCATCTTGTCATTATTACGGAAGGCGAGATGTTCTCGCAGAAGCAGCGCAAGGCGCGCCGGATGGATAAGAAGATCGACAATGCCGAGCGGATCAAGAGCTATACCGAGCTGAAGGTCGGCGATTACGTCGTTCACCAGAACCACGGTATCGGCAAATACGTCGGTATCGGCACGCTGGAGATCGGCGGCATTCATAAGGACTACCTGCATATCCTGTATGCCGGCGGCGATAAGCTGTCCGTGCCGGTCGAGCAGGTCGACATGATTCAGAAATACGTCGGTTCCGAAGAGAAGGAGCCGAAGATCAATAAGCTGGGCGGCAGCGAATGGGTACGGGCGAAAAATAAAGTACGCGCTTCCGTTCAGGATATTGCCGATGACTTGATCAAGCTGTACGCGGAGCGTCAGTCGGCGCCCGGATTCGCTTTCGGCCAGGATACGGCCTACCAGAACGAATTCGAAGCGATGTTTCCTTACGATGAGACGCGCGATCAGCTGCGGGCGATCGAAGAGATCAAGAAGGATATGCAGAAGCCGCAGCCGATGGATCGTCTCCTCTGCGGCGATGTAGGCTACGGCAAGACCGAAGTGGCGGTTCGCGCCGCTTTCAAGGCGGCAATCGAAGGGAAGCAGGTAGCTATTCTAGTGCCAACGACCATTCTTGCCCAGCAGCATTACGAAACCTTCCGGGAACGATTCTCCGGATATCCGTTCAACATTCAGGTATTAAGCCGGTTCCGTTCCCGCAAGGAGCAGAACGATACGATGAAGGGCTTGAAGGCGGGTACGGTCGATGTAGTGATCGGCACGCACCGCTTACTGTCGCAGGATGTTATTTTTAAAGACTTGGGTCTGCTTATCGTCGACGAAGAGCAGCGGTTCGGCGTGTCGCATAAGGAGAAGCTCAAGAAGCTGAAGACCAATGTCGACGTGCTGACGCTGACCGCTACGCCTATTCCGCGAACCTTGCATATGTCTATGCTGGGCGTTCGCGATTTGTCGGTCATCGAGACGCCGCCGGAGAACCGTTTCCCGGTGCAGACTTACGTGGTCGAATACAGCACCTCGCTCGTGCGCGAAGCGATTGAGCGGGAGCTTGCCCGCGGCGGGCAGGTTTACTACCTATATAACCGCGTGCAAGGGATTTACCAGATGGCCGAGCAGATCAATGCGCTTGTGCCGGATGCCAAGGTTGCGGTCGGTCACGGCCAAATGTCGGAGCAGGAGCTCGAGAAGACGATTCTGGACTTCCTGGACGGCGAGTCCGACGTGCTAGTCAGCACGAGCATTATCGAGACAGGCGTCGATATTCCGAACGTAAATACGCTGATCGTGCACGATGCGGACAAAATGGGCCTCTCCCAGCTGTATCAGCTGCGGGGCAGGGTTGGCCGTTCGAACCGGATTGCTTACGCCTATTTCACCTATCAACGGGACAAGGTGCTCACCGAGGTGGCGGAGAAGCGCCTGCAGTCGATCAAGGAATTTACGGAGCTGGGCTCCGGCTTCAAGATCGCGATGCGCGACCTTTCCATCCGCGGAGCGGGTAATTTGCTTGGAGCGGAGCAGCATGGCTTTATCGCCTCCGTCGGTTTTGATCTGTATTCGCAGATGCTGGCTGACGAGATTGCGAAGCGCAAGGCGGAGATGGAAGGCGTGGAAGTGAAGGAAGAGCGCCGCGTCAGCACGCTGATCGATGTCAGCATCGACGCTTACTTGCCTTCCGATTATATTTACGACAGCATCCAGAAGATCGAGATCTACAAGAAAGTGGCTACCGTTACGTCGATTGACGAAGCGGAGGATCTGGCAGAGGAGCTGATCGACCGTTTCGGCAATCTGCCGCAGGCCGTGGACAATCTGCTCTCGGTTGCGCGGCTTAAGGTATACGGCACGCAATACGGCATTGAACAGATTAGCCAGAAGGGCGATGACCTTATCGTCCGCTTCAGCGAACGCGAGAAGAAGCAGATTGACCGCAAGCTGGTGGATCAGCTGTGCGTGCAGTACGAGAACCGGTTCCGCCAAGGCGCAATCCAGGATGAGTATCCAACGCTTCTGCTGCGCGGCAAAGGGCTTGAGATGGATCAGAAGGTCCAGCTTCTTGAGGGCTTCCTGAAGAAATTCAAGGATGCGAGAAAGGGCGAAGAAGCGCTGCAGGACGCAAAAAGCTGAGGGAAAATCAGCGCTTCGAATGCCGGGCTGCTCCTCCTTGCGCGGGGCAGCTGTTACAACCTTGTGGTCAAGCCTTGTCGTTTTCTGTTACAATACAATAAACTTCTCATATTGAAAGGGGATTCAACATGTTGCACACAAAACGCAAATCGACATGGCGCAGAAGCGCACTGCTCGTAATCGCGGCAGTGCTGGTCATGACGATCATGGCGGCTTGCGGAGGCAAGAAAGATAACGAGGGCGGCTCCACGGGCCTCACTTTCGCGGGGGCAGGCAAAGGTACTGTCGTTGCAACCTACAAAGACGGCAACGTCACAGAAGCGGAGTTCAACAAGTACCTGGATATCTTCAACATCATGCAGCCGGGCTACGAGCAAGTGATTGCAATCCCGCAATTCAAGGAGCAATTGCTGCAGCAATTCATTTCGTACAAGATCCTTGCCAAGCAAGCTACGGAAGCAACGCTCAAAAAAGCGGGCGATCAAACGGACGAGCAAATGAAGAGCTTTGAAGATACGCTTAAAACGAACGCCGACGTTAAAAAGAAGCTTGACGACAAAAAAATATCGACAGCTGACATAAGAACCTACCTCAACCTGATGCTGGTTGTGGTTGAGCATATGAATTCGAAGGTAACGGACGACGAGATGAAAGCCGAGTACGCAAAGAACATCGGCAACTACAATCCGGTAACCGTTCGTCATATTCTCGTAGCAACAACGGACCCTTCGGATTCCACGAAGACGCTCCGCACGAAAGAAGAAGCTCTGGCCCGCGCAAAAGAAGTGAAAGCGAAGCTTGATGCAGGCGGAGATTGGACAGCCCTTGCGAAAGAGTATTCCGACGATACAGGCTCCAAGGATAGCGGCGGCGAATACAAGGACGCGAAAGCTTCGGATTGGGTAGAGGGCTTCAAAAATGCGGCTCTGACGCAGCCAGTAGGCAAAATCGGTGATCCGGTTGAGACCGAATACGGCTATCATGTTATCGAAGTTGAAAAACGCGACCAAGTAGCGTACGACAAAATTACGGACGAGCAGAAGCAAGAAGTACAAAGCGTGGTGGCTTACAACCACATGAATACGTTCATGACGGACGAAATGCCGAAGCAAGACGTGAAAATCACGCTTCCTGAAGCATCCGCATCGCCAGGTGCATCCGCATCTCCAGGTGCTTCGGAGTCCCCAGCGGCGTCTGAATCCCCGGCTGCATCGGAATCTCCTGCAGCTAAATAAATATAAAAGCCTTTACTGAAAGCTGATCCCATCATGCAAATGATGGATCAGCTTTTTTTGATGAAGGACTTTCTTGTATTTGTAAAAAGTGATATCATGATTATATCAAAACAATATAAGGGGTGTTCTTATGAAGGAATATAAGGCTTGGCACGTAAACGGATTCCTCGCATTGCTCGCCGCGATTATTTCTTTTGCCGGAGGTATCGCACTTATTATATTTGGCTCCGATCAACTGGTCCCGAACGTTTTCCTGATTGTTCTTGGGATATTGCTTGAGGTGGTCTTTATCGTGGCAATATCCTCGCTCACAATCGTTCAGCCGAATGAAGCGAAGGTGATTACGTTCTTCGGTACGTACGTAGGTACGGTCCGTATGAGCGGCTTGTGGATTGTAGTACCGTTCACGAACAAAAAGAAGGTGTCGATGAAAGTCCGCAACTTCAACAGCCAGACCTTGAAGGTGAATGACGCGGAAG
The DNA here is from genome assembly GCF_003399985.2 of Paenibacillus sp. ATY16. Lineage (NCBI taxonomy): Bacteria > Bacillati > Bacillota > Bacilli > Caryophanales > Paenibacillaceae > Paenibacillus > Paenibacillus sp. ATY16. The sequence continues at coordinate 28,737 of NZ_NMOK02000020.1, forward strand.
GCAATCCGGTTGAGATTGGCGCCGTTGTAGTATTTAAAGTGACGGAGACCGCTAAGGCCTCCTTTGACGTGGATAACTACGAGCGCTTCGTGGAAATTCAGAGCGAGACGGCTGTTCGCCATATCGCTGCCCAATATCCTTACGATACCTTCACCGACTCCGCACAGCAGTCGCTGCGCGGCAATGCGGATGAAGTAGCGGCGGAGATGATGAATGAACTGCAGAATCGTCTGGCCGTAGCCGGCGTAGAAGTGCTGGAGACCCGCCTGACGCATCTGGCCTACGCGCCGGAGATCGCAAACGCCATGCTGCAGCGCCAGCAGGCGATTGCAATCGTGTCGGCACGTCAAAGAATTGTGGAAGGCGCGGTTGGCATGGTGGATTCCGCATTGAAGCAGCTGGCGGAGAACGGAATCGAGCTGGATGAGGAGCGTCGCGCGGCAATGGTCAACAATCTGATGGTTGCCATTGTATCCGACCGGGGGGCAACGCCGGTTATTAATACGGGCACGCTGTACTCCTAAGAGGACAGACCAATGGGGAAAGATAAGAAAGCTTTTGCGCTCCGGCTCGATCCAGATTTACACCGTGCCATCGAGAAATGGGCGAATGATGAATTCCGCAGCGTGAACGGGCATATCGAGTTTTTGCTCCGGGAGGCGCTTGGCAAAGCCGGAAGGCTGCCTAAGCCAGCGCCCAGCAATCCGGCTAATAATGAGTGATGTTTGGCAACCGCCGTTCCATCTTTTATAGGGTGGAACGGCGGTTTTCTCATGAATGGATTTTTTCACGTGGAACAATTAGTGGGGTTAATTATTAAAAAGAAGGAAATGAAGCAAGGTTTTTGGCATAGAAGGGAATGCTTTAAATGGTGCTTTACGGATTGTCTTACACATCTGTCCGAGATTGCCTGGCTTCAGCAGGAAACCCGCGGGAAGCGGCGGATGGCCGTGCATAAGAAATTGGGAGCCGATGAATACTATGGTCAGATTCACAAAAGAATTCGTTATCGAACGCGCTAGACATAAGAGCCGCCGAATCACAACCAGCATAACGGCAGCTTTAGAATAGGCGCTCCGCTAGCTGAATCATTCTTTTTCCGCGAGAACGCTTTAACCCTTGGGTTATGAACGAGGTGGGCGTCAATCGCTTGTTATGAAGGCTAATCGTATCCAGTGACTTAAAATCCTCTAGGAAAGTGGGGCAACAAGAAATGAAAGCAACTGGAATTGTACGTCGCATCGATGATCTCGGGCGTGTGGTGATTCCGAAGGAGATCCGCCGTACTTTACGTATCCGTGAAGGAGATCCGCTCGAAATATTTGTTGACCGCGATGGTGAAGTAATCCTGAAGAAATACTCTCCAATCGGTGAGCTTGGCGACTTCGCCAAAGAGTATGCCGAATCCTTATTCGAGAGCACCAACCATGTTACCCTCATTACCGACCGCGATACGGTTATTGCCGTAGCCGGCGCTTCGAAAAAAGAACTGCTGGAGAAGCAGATCGGCTCGATTCTGGAAGGCTGCATGGATAACCGCAAGACGATTGAAGGCGCTTCCGGCACATACGAGATCGTTAAGGATATGCACGACACATACTCCGCTTATGTAGCAGCACCAATCGTTGCAGGAGGAGATCCAATCGGCACCGTTGTCCTGCTCAGCAAAGACGAAGCGGTTAAAATGTCGCAGATGGAAACCAAAATGGTGGAGACGGCGGCAGGGTTCCTGGCAAAACAAATGGAACAATAATAAGGGCGAAAATGAAGGCTTGGTTCCCGTTAACCGACTGCAGGTTGCATCGTAACGGAAACCAAGCCTTTTTATGTGGCGGTGCGGTTGATATGGTCCCGGGATGCCCGGGGAGAGATACCGATCACTCTCTTGAACATTTTCGAGAACAGGAACGGATCGGTATATCCGACGGAGCGGGCGATATCGCCAATGGTAAGCTCTTGGTGATGCAGAAGCTCAACGGCCCGGTTCATCCGGAAACGGAGCAGGAAGGCCTGCAAGGATACGCCCAGCTGCGCTTTGAATAAGCCGGACAGGTAAGTGCGGTCGAGCCCCACGAAATTCGCGATGTCCTGAACGGAGATCGGAAGGCTGTAACTGTTCTCGATAAAGGCAACCGCTTTGTTGATGTAGGCTTCTTTCGTATTAACGGCATGCGCCGGAGCAGAGGGAATCTTATTGCAGGCAACCAGCCGGGCCATGTACTGGTACAGAAGACTTTGACTGAATAGATCCCCGCTGCCGGGATGATCTTCAAGGGCTTGATGAAATTGCTCATAGACGGATTCGAAAAAGCCCTTCTGTTCCGTCGCTTCAAATATCGGATTTGCGGAGCTAAGTCCGGCCCGCTGCAGAAGCGATTTCGCATGAAGTCCTTTAAGTCCTACCCATGAGTAAGTCCAGGGGTTCTCCTCGTCGGCTTTGTAATGCACAAGCGAGCCCGGAATGATAAGAAAGCCTTGGCCGGCATGCAGCTCATAGCTGAGCTCGCCTAACCGGAATTGACCGGTGCCGCTGTGGATGTAATGAATAATATACATATCGCGCAGACCGGGACCCCAATAATGCCCGGGATCGCAATCCTGCTTGCCCCAAAAGAGCAGGCTTAAGTCCATATAACGCTCTGTTGCCGGACTGGGCAGATAAATTTCGGTTAACGGCATAGGGCGGTTCCCTCCAATGCGGATGGTACACAGCTTATTTCTTTATTATAAACAAGGCGGCGCGGCTCGTCATAAGGAAATGGGATTATGACAAATAAATAAGAGGCTTTGCCATGTTCGCTTGCCTGCTTCGGATATATAGTGGAGGAGTCAATTCCTTTTACGAAAACGGAGGCGGAAGCAAAGATGTCTAAAATTACTTTTCTAGGTGCGGGAAGCACGGTATTCGCGAAAAATGTTCTTGGTGACGTAATGTCAACGGAGGCCCTGCAAGGCTTCGAGCTTGCCTTATTCGATATTGACGCGGGACGGCTGCGCGATTCCGAGCAGCTGCTGTTGAATATGAAAGCATCCCTCGGAAGCAGCTGTGTCGTTAAAGCCTATTCCGATCGGAAAGAAGCGCTCCGCGGAGCTAAATATGTGGTCAACGCCATTCAAGTCGGCGGCTACGATCCATGTACGATTACGGATTTTGAGATTCCGAAAAAATACGGGCTGCGCCAGACGATTGCCGATACGGTTGGCATCGGCGGTATTTTCCGCAATCTGCGCACGATTCCGGTTGTGCTTGATTTTGCAAAGGATATGCGCGAGGTATGTCCGGACGCTCTGTTCATGAATTATACCAATCCAATGGCGGTTCTGACGAACGTGCTGTCGACGGCGGGCGGCGTTAGAACGGTGGGCTTGTGCCACAGCGTGCAGGCTTGCGTGTCCGATCTGTTTAGAAGCTTGGAAATGGACGCTACGGGAGTGGAATCCAAGATTGCGGGCATCAACCATATGGCGTGGCTGCTTGAAGTGAAGAAGGATGGCGTGGATCTCTATCCGGAGATTAAGCGCCGTGCGGCGGAGAAGCAGAAGGAGAAACATCATGACATGGTCCGGTTCGAAATGATGCTGAAGTTCGGCTATTACATCACGGAGTCGTCCGAGCATAACGCGGAGTATCATCCGTACTTCATCAAGCGCAATTATCCGGAGCTGATCGAGCGCTTCAATATTCCGCTGGATGAGTATCCGCGCCGTTGCGTCGAGCAGATCAAAGGCTGGAATAATATGCGTGAATCGTTGCTTGCCAACAGCAATATCGAGCATAAACGCAGTCATGAATACGCTTCCCATATTATGGAGGCCATTGAAACGGGCAAACCGTTCAAAATCGGCGGCAACGTCATGAACACCGGATTGATTACCAACCTTCCGAAGGAAGCTTGCGTAGAGGTTCCGTGCCTTGTTGACCGCTCGGGCATCAATCCGACGTATGTCGGCGATCTGCCGCCGCAGCTGGCTGCGCTCAACCGCACGAACATTAATACGCAGCTGCTGACGATTGAAGCGGCGCTGACGCAGAAGAAAGAGCATGTCTACCATGCCGCTATGCTGGATCCTCATACTTCGGCGGAGCTGTCCATGGATGATATTGTGGCTTTGTGCGACGATTTGATCGAGGCTCATGGGGATTGGCTGCCGCGATTCTCATAATCGATGCTGGCGGGACAGAAAATATACTTCCTTCCAGTTGCTGTTGTACCCATGAAATTTTGAATTAACTCGCTCAGGCGAGATTTCATGGGTACAAAGGCAAGCGCTACGCTCTTCCAGTAAGTATATTTCCTTTACCCTATCTATCGATCGCAACGCGATCAAAAACCGCACAAGCGCGGTTTTTATAGGTAAATCAGGCCGCCCACTCCTATCGGGGCGGCCTGATTTTTTTCCTGGCGGCCTGGTGGACTCAGGCCGTCCCTAAAATAATTCGGCTGCCCGGGTTAGTGGGCAGCCTATTGTGGTTTAAATAGCAATGGATGGAGGTGAGGAATTGTATCTCTGGAGGAGCGGAGCGTTTGCCGTTGCCATTTTAAAGCCTCGTATAATCAAGTTAGTTCAAGCTTTAAAAGGGCAACAGCAACCGGAAGAGATACAATTCTGAACTGAGATCGCATATGCGTCAATCAGTAGAATCCCGTACGGAATATCAATTGCGCCCCGCCTGGAAACGGAGGACGGTTTTTAGTTTTTCCGGCTGTGTTTTTCTGGCATCGGATATGTAGATTTCTTTATGGAGCTTGGAGATCCGCCGGAGCCCCTGTTCCTCGCAATACTGCTCCATCTTTTCGAAGCTGGCCGGTTCGTCATCGTAAGGACCGTGATGCATCATTTGGACGCAGAGACCTTCCTTCAGCTGTCCGAACGTTACGTTGCTTAGAAGCGGGTGGGGCTTTTTCTTGCTGACGGTCTCGATGACTTCAAGTGCCAATCCCTCCGTTACAAAGTCGGGTTGCCTGATCATAAGGGTGTAGACGAGCTTGTCCTTGTCGAGAACGGCAGCTTGCCTGGCCTCCTCCTCCAGATCCCATATACCCTCGAGCGGAAAAACGGCGTATTCGTAATATCCCTCCGGCGCATCTCCTTTTTTAGGGAGCATTTTTACGGTGTAGGACAAGGAGTAGAGTACTCCGACCGCTTCTGCGAATTCCGGGTGATTGGGATTGCCTTTGCCATTCAGCATGAAATAGTTCATTGCGGGGACTTCGATGACGGAAGGGGGATTTTTGGGCAGATAAAGCCGCTTGTTATTCTTTTTCCACTCATATTTCATTTCGAATATCCCTCCGGTCCTTTATGGTTTGCTTGCGCGTCCTGCCAGGAAAGCACGGATAACTTGCTCAGCCGACTGCTCAAGCAGGATGGGGGCACGCTCCATCGCTTCCTGTAAGGTCATTGGCGTATTCATGATGCCGTGCACGCTGCTAATTCCCTCCGCATGCAGGACATCAATGCCGGAGCCGACGGAGCCCGCCAACGCAATCGCAGGTACTCCATGCTTCTTGGACAGTTGGGCTACGCCCATCGGTGCTTTGCCGGAGGATGTCTGGTGATCGATGCGGCCTTCCCCGGTTATGACCAGATCCGCTCCGTTTAGATACTCCTCCAGACGTACATGCTCCAGAACGACATCAATGCCGCGGCGAACGGATGCGGGGAAGAAGGCCAGATAGGCGCCGCACAAGCCGCCGGCTGCACCTGCGCCAGGGCGTTCGTGAAGCCGGATTCCCGTCTTCGCTTCGATTAGATCCGCCCACGCCGTCATCCCATGCTCTAGCAGGTCTACCGTCTCGTGAGACGCGCCTTTCTGCGGACCAAATACGCTTGAAGCCCCCTGCTCCCCGATAAGCGGGTTTTGCACGTCAGTGGCGATAACAAAAGAAGACTCCGCAATGCGCGGATCCCATAGACTGTCGTCAATCGTCGCAATATCCGCTAGAGCCCCTCCGCCGGGCGGGACGGAATTGCCCTGCGGATCCAGCAGCCGCATCCCTAGAGCCTGCAGCATGCCGGTCCCGCCGTCATTGGTGGCACTGCCGCCTACGGTGAGCAGAAACCGCCGGCAACCACGGTCCAGCGCGTGGCGGATAAGCTCGCCTGTCCCGTAAGTTGTCGTCAAGGCCGGGTTACGCTGTTCCTCGGACAGCAAGCAAAGGCCGGAAGCTTCCGCCATCTCAATAACGGCCGTCTGTTCGATTATTCCGTAAGAAGCGCTTACGCTTGCCCCTAGCGGGCCGGTTACGGTAACGGTTATGCGCTCACCGCTCGTAGCGGCGAGTAGGCTGTCGAGCGTTCCCTCTCCGCCGTCAGCGATCGGAAGCTTGACGATGGTGGCATCCGGCAGACACCGCCGGATGCCTTGAGCAATGGCGTCCGCCGCCGAAGCGGCGGACAAACTGCCTTTGAAAGAATCCGGTGCTATAACGATTTTCACGAGCAGCCATCTCCTTTTACGTTCCTTATTGCCTTTAGTATACCTGATTCCCCGGTCGCTGCGCTGCAAGAGGGGGAAAGGAGCAACATGAGCAGTCAGCGCGGGCCGCAGCAGGCAAAAAGCCTGCTAATTGTTGTCTGCAGTTACCGGGTATTATTAATCCCCATGCAAGAAATGGTATACTACCTGTAGAATCTGCTTGTGGCAGGAAGGAGCATTACGAATATGGCGCAAACGATAACGGTAGTTGGCCTGGGATCGGGCGATCCCGATCAATTAACGCTTGGCGTGTGGCGGAGGCTGCGGGAGGCGGAGGCGATTTACGTCCGTACGGAGCAGCATCCGGTGATGTCGCTGCTGCGGGAGCATCAGCTGGCTTACACGTCCTTTGACAGCGTTTATGAACAGCATGACACCTTTCCGGAGGTTTATGATACAATAGCGGATACGCTTGTCCGCAAGGCGCAGGAGGCATCCGCGCCAATCCTGTATGCCGTACCTGGGCATCCGATGGTAGCGGAGCGCACGGTACAGCTGCTGCGCGAGCGCTGCTCGCTGGCTGGTATAACGCTCGAAATTATCGGCGGGGAAAGCTTCCTTGACCAGGCTTTTATCCGTCTTGGCATTGATCCGATCGAAGGCTTTGCGCTGCTTGATGCGGCAGAGCTGAAGGCAGCTCACGTGCAGCCGCGCGTACATACGATTATAGGGCAGGTCTATGATGCTTATACGGCATCGGATGTAAAGCTCGCGCTGATGGAGCGTTACCCGGATGACTACGAGGTTGTTGTTGGTCACGCGCTTGGAGTAACGGGCGAGGAACAGATCCTTAAGGTTCCGCTGTACGAGCTCGACCGGACGCCGGGCTTCGGCAATCTGTCGCTGATTTGGGTACCCCGTACGGAAGAGGATGCCGTTCTTAACCGCACGTTCGACCGTCTGCATGAGATCGTTGCTATTCTGCGCAGCCCCGAAGGCTGTCCGTGGGACCGCGAGCAGACGCATCAGTCCATCCGCAAAAATTTCATCGAAGAGCTGTATGAAGCGCTTGAAGCCATTGATAACGACGATCCCGACAATATGCGGGAGGAGTTTGGCGACGTGATCCTTCAGGTGATGCTGCACAGCCAGATGGAAGAGGAGACGGGAGCATTCTCTGTCTATGACGTTATCGAAAGCCTGAACGAGAAGCTGATTTTCCGCCATCCGCATGTGTTTGGCGACCGCAGCGCCGGGGATGCCGGCGAAGCGCTTGTCAACTGGGAGCAGATGAAGGCGGAGGAGAAGAAGAGGAAAGGCGAAGCCGATGCCCGCAAATCGCAGCTGGACGGCATTCCGAAGGATCTGCCGGCGCTTATGAAGGCCTACCAGCTTCAGAAGAAAGCGGCGAAGGTTGGCTTTGATTGGAAGGATCTGGGGCCGGTTCTGACCAAAATAAAAGAGGAGCTTCGCGAGCTGCGCGAGGCGATAGATTCGAAGGATTCGGAAGAGCAGGCAGGAGAGTTGGGAGATTTGCTGTTTGCGGTTGTGAACGCTTCTCGCTTTATCCACGCGGATCCTGAAGAAGCTCTCTCTCGCACCAATGCAAAATTTAAGAGCCGATTCTCTTATATTGAGGAGCAGCTTCGTATAAACGGCAAAACTTTTGACCAGACTGATTTAACAGAAATGGATCGTTGGTGGGAAGAAGCGAAGCGACAATAGAGCCTCGGATTCGCCACGAATCGCAACATTTCTGCATCTTTCGGTAAATTTTTTTACTCGTGCAGCAGGATTTTTTTACAGACAAGCAGAATAAGTATCAACGTGTTTGTGTTTATGCTTAAAATTACCAACCAAACGGCAGCACCCAGTAGCAGCGCTGACCGAACAAAACAGGCGAATTGAATTTAGGAGGATATTAATAATGAACAAAACAGATCTGATCAACAACATTGCAACAAAAAGCGGTTTGACTAAACGTGACGTAGAAGCGGTACTGAACGGCTTCCTCGGCGAAGTTACTGACGCTCTTGCAGGCGGAGACAAAGTACAATTGATCGGCTTCGGTACTTTCGAAACTCGTAAACGTTCCGGCCGCGTTGGCCGCAACCCGCAAACGGGTAAAGAAATCTCCATCCCAGAATCCAAAGTTCCTGCATTCAAAGCAGGCAACAAACTGAAAGACGCTATCAAGTAATACATGCGTCTCGATAAATTCCTCAAAGTATCCCGGTTGATCAAGCGCCGTACGGTAGCAAAGGACGTGTCCGAGCAAGGACGCGTCTGGATCAACGGCCGTGAAGCGAAAGCTAGCAGCACGGTTAAAGCAGGGGATGAGCTTACGATCCAATACGGACAGAAGACGGTAACCGTTCGCGTCGAACGAATTGCCGAGACGACCCGCAAGGATGAAGCCGGTGAGCTCTACACTTTGATCAAGGAAGAACAACGCCCGCGCGAGGATAATCTCGGCTGGTAAACAAAAAAGAGCTGTCACCTTAAGTGGCAGCTCTTTTTTTTCAATTCCAGGAGTGTAGGTTTGCGTCTCCCATAAACATGGCTTAGAATTCGCCGGATCAATCCCGTCTAAGGGCGGCGAAGCCGGTTCACCTTGATGCTCAGGAGGTAGACAACCCTTGATTCCCGCCATGACGAATTTGCCCGAAGTCCGTCCTTCAAAGGGCGGAGGCGTATTGGGACTAACCTTTTCTCTCTTTATTAAAAATGCCGCAGTGCTGCTATTCATAACGGCAATCACAATCGTGCCGGTCGAACTCATAATCTGTTACGGTTTTTCCAACCTGTCCATCGATAATATTCTCAAGGATATTATCATCTCCCAACTATTCCTAACCTTGCTGACCCCCGTTGTCGTTTACTGCTTGATTGAGAGACTCCGGGGCGGCAAGGGCAGCGTTGCCGCTGCTTACCGCTGGGGGCTCCGCAAGTGGCCTCGGATGATCATGTATAGTTTTCTCCAAAGCGTTATTTTTTCGGCGGGGCTCCTGTTGTTCGTCATTCCGGGTTTGTTCATGTACGTAAGGCTTCTGCTGCTTCCCGCTGTCGTCTCGATCGAGAATACCTCCGTGACGAATCCGCTCGAGAGCAGCCGCAATATGGCCGCAGGACAATTCTGGCGTTTTCTCGGACTTGGCATTGTTGTCAATCTATTTAATTTTCTCTTAGGCTTGGGTGCAAGCAAGCTGCTGCTAGAGTCGGGGATGATCAACGGGATTACGGTTACGCTTTATTATCTGTTCATAGACTGGTTATCGCTGATTGGGGTTATTCTATCTCTCGTTCTTTATCTCAAGATCAGAACGGAGCAATATGCGGCGGCTGCCCGGGCGGCGGAAGAAGCTGCGGTAACGGCATAAATAGTTAAGGAAAAAGAGCATTTCTCCGAACGGGGAAGTGCTTTTTTCATTCTCCGAAACAAACATATCAATGATATCATTAAATATTTATTGTAAAACGATAAATGTTTGTGGTACTTTAATGGTGAATTTCCATCAAGCAGAGGAGGGGCATACTTATGGAATTGCAGCCCTTATTGAATGCCGTCTGGATTCGCCGCATATGGCAGCTTTTTATTTTTGGTTATCAGCAGGCCATGTCCTGTATTTTTCCGGTTATTATATTCGCTTCTCTTGCTTTAACCAAGGTTATATCCATACCTTACGTTCATCGTTACGATCTGCTTTTGCTGATCTGCCTGTTTGCCCAGATTGGAATGGTGGTATTTAAACTGGAGACGATCGACGAGCTTAAGGTCATTTGCATGTTCCATATTATCGGATTGATGCTTGAGCTGTACAAAGTGCATATGGGTTCTTGGTCTTACCCAGGGGAAGGCTGGTCGAAGCTGTTTGGGGTGCCGCTCTACAGCGGGTTTATGTACGCCAGCGTTGCGAGCTATATCTGCCAGGCATGGAGGAGGCTGTCGATCTCCGTATACGGGTGGCCGCGGCAGCGGTATGCCGTAATGGTGTGCGCTGCTATTTATCTAAACTTTTTTACCCATCACTATTTGTGGGATATGCGGTGGTTGCTGACGCTGCTTCTGATTATCGTCTTTTACCGGACATCCTTTGCTTACAAGGTGGGGGGGAGGGAGTACCGCATGCATGTCGTGCTGTCCTTCCTGCTTATCGGCTTTTTCATCTGGCTCGCGGAAAATATTTCGACGTTTATGGGGGCATGGGCCTATCCGGACCAGGAGCATACCTGGCATATTGTCCACCTGGGAAAAATCAGCTCCTGGTTCCTGCTTGTTGTCATCAGCGTCATTATCGTTGCGCAGCTTAAGCGCGTAAAAAGCGCCAGAGACGGAGGAAATCCGGCGCTCTAGCGAAACCGAATATGAAAGAGTAGAATTGCCCACGCGCGAATGTTCTAAAGTTCGTCCAACCCCCATAAGCTAGTCTCAAGCTATGCTTTCGAAGTGGAGGGACGGGTCAATGGTTGAACAAAGCAAAGGGCAGAAGCGGCAGGAAGTCAAAATGCTGAACCGCAAGCTGCTCGAAATTACCGGCGTTTTAAATGTGGAAAGTTTCGACAGCGAAGAGTTTCTGCTCGATACCGATCTTGGCTTCTTGATGATAAAAGGGCAAAACCTGCATATCAAGCATCTCAATCTGGAGCAAAACCTGGTCGCCATCGAGGGGTATGTCCATTCACTCGCCTATTTGGACGCCAATACCTCTACCAAAACTAAAGGCTTATTCGGAAAGCTGTTTAAGTGACCTCCTTAAGCCTACAGTTTCTCACAATGGGGATGATGCTGCTGTCAGGCATCGGGATGGGCGTGATCTTCGACGGCTACCGGGTTGTGTCGAATGAATTGCGCTTCCCGCGGTGGACGCTGCCGGTACTCGATATGGTGTACTGGCTTGCCGCATCGCTCCTCGTATTTCGTGTGCTGTACGCCAGCAACTATGGCGAGGTGCGGGCGTATGTATTCCTCGGCTTGCTTATTGGCGTGCTATGTTATTATTGGCTGCTGAGCAAACCGGTCATCCGTACGGTAAAATGGCTGATTGATGCGGTACGAGCTCTCATCCGGTTCACGCTGCGGACATTTGACCTTCTAATTGTGAAGCCGGTCGTCCTTTTATACCGGTTTATCCGCGTATTAATCGGATTTGGGACCGCACTCACTATTTTCCTGTTAAAAATTGTGCTACAATTGGTTCGTCCGTTCTGGCTTTTGCTGCGTTTTCTGCTTGGTCCGCTTACGCGCCCTCTATGGCGATGGCTTGGACCAAAGCTTTCCAGCCTGCAGCTCAAAGAAAGATGGGACAAGATCCTATCGGGCGTTATTAAATTATGGAAACGCCTGTTCAAATGATTTAGGAGGTTTACCGTTATGACGACTGCCACAGCCAATCCATCGACAGCGAACGCAGGATCCAAACGCCGTCTGCGCATATGGGCCATGTGCATCACTCTATTTTTGTGCTGGGCGGCGTATACCTTTATTGGTCAAATCAAGGATGCGCGTGCCACGCAGGCGCAATTGACGGAGATCAAGAAGCAGGTAGATGATTCCACTTTGCAGTCCAAGCAGCTTCAACAACAGATCGATCGGCTTAACGATCCGGAATATATCAGACAACTTGCAACGAAGGAACAAGGAATGGTAACACCTGGAGAACAGCAGATTCAGGTCATTAAATAGACGCTACAACGGGTGAACGTCTGTTGACCTTACTTTGACGATTCGGTTATAATCACGATAGTAACGCTATTTAGCTTAGGGAGGAACATTTTATTTTATGGCAATTGAAGTAGGAGCCAAGTTAGAAGGCAAAGTGACAGGCATAACGCATTTCGGAGCATTCGTTGATTTGTCCGGGGGTGTCACAGGGCTCGTTCACATCTCGGAAATTGCCGATAACTACGTCAAAGACGTGAAGGATCACCTGAAAATTGACGATGTTGTTAAAGTCAAAGTGATCAACGTTGATAAAGACGGTAAGATCGGACTTTCCATTAAACAGGCAGTTGACCGGCCTGAGGGCCAAGCAGCGCCACAACGTGAACCACGTGCAGGCGGTGGCGGCGGTTTTAACCGTGGAGGCGGCGGCGGTCAAGATCGCGGTGGACGTCCTTTCAACAAGCAGTCAGCTGGCAGACCGTCTTACAACAAACCGTCATTCGAGGATAAAATGTCTCGCTTCCTGAAAGATAGCGAAGAACGTATCTCCTCCCTGAAGAAAAATACCGAAGGCAAACGCGGCGGCCGCGGTGCTAAACGGGTCTAAGCTGGATTTTATACAATCATATGAGGGCAGAACCTAAACGGTTCTGCCTTTTTTACGGCTTCAGGATGATTAAGTTTATTTCCGCTTAAGCGAAAATAAAAATCATCCTGAACCGCATGAAAAACTACCGTTAAAGGCAGGGTCATTCATCTCCGAGTTATCTTCGAATAAAAGTTTTTCTTACCGCAGAGCGATAAAACCTACCGCTAAGCGTGGTCGCTCCTCTTCGAGTTGCATCGATTTTGGTTTTCTCACGGCAGTCCATTCGGCGATAAAACCTACCACTAAACGCGGTCGCCCATCTTCGAGTTACATCGATAAGGGTTTTCTCACGGCAGCACGCCTTCTCGTCACTCCCCAAACGTGATGTTCATAAACGATTCAAGTAGGGGAATTAAGATCATCCCGTACGGAGCGACAAACTTCCTCATAAAAGCAGACATCAATTGTCCCCGCGATGCAGCTAACGGAGTTTTACGAAGCCCCTTCTCGCCCCAGACGCAAGAAAAAAACGCTCCATTCACGTTTTTCGGCCCCCGCTATGCGCATTTTTCAAAAAATATACCTCATTTCAAAAAAAGTTTCAGCCTGTTTCCCTGATACTCCCTGCAATCCCGACAGCAGAAAACAAAGATTTCGCGGACAGAACGAGGCGCGACGCGACGGTTTTTGTTGAAGCGGCAGTAGTGCCAATAGTCACGTGTCAGGTTTAAAGCCAGTAACGGCGCATATTTGAAAGCGTTGACAATTTGTCGGTGAAGGATTTGGGTTTTGTCGGAAAAAACTTTGGCACGCCCACGTTAAACTGACAAACTTCATACGGCCATGCTCCTATAATGAGAACCACAACAAAACGAAATGGGTGGTGTTCGAAATGAAAAAAGAAAACGTGATTATGTTTCCCGCAGGTGAACAACAAATGGGATGGGGACGTTCCATGATGGAAAAGGGCCGTGGATGGCTATCTTCGAGAAGGCTGGTCCAGCTGGTGCTTGCGAAAAAATGGACAATCATGCTTGTGGGGCTTGGCTTCCTGCTCGGAAGGGCGGTGATCCTGGAATCCCTGATGCCCTTCGCTGCGGCTTACTTTGCGGTCGTCTACTTTCTTCGAAAAGACGCGTTCGCCTGGACAGCCGTATCGCTCGTGGCCGGGAGCTGGTTCGCGGTTACGCCCGCACCCTTATGGATCGGGATGGAGCTCGCCGTTCTATTCTTATTATTTAAAGGCCTGGAGGCTTACGAGAAAGCGGAGCTCGGGACTGCTCCCTTACTCGTCTTTATCTCCACCTTACTTGTGCAGCTATTTGGACTCTTCATAGGAGATACGATGAGCTGGTATGGGTTCATGATGGTGGTTGTGGAGGCAGCGCTCAGCTTTGTGCTTACGCTTGTCTTTATTCAGGCCATACCGGTTCTGACCATGGCGAAAAAAACCGCCTCTCTCAAGAATGAAGAGATTATCTGCCTGATGATTCTGCTTGCCTCCGTCATGACCGGAGCGGTAGGCTGGCAAATTTACGGTCTGTCCGTTGAACATATTATGTCGCGCTTCCTGCTGCTATTGTTTGCCCTTGCAGGCGGAGCTCCGCTTGGAGCCTGCGTCGGCGTAGTTGCCGGACTTATTCTTAGTCTCGCCGACTTTAACGCGGTTGTGCAAATGAGCTTGCTTGCTTTCGCGGGTCTATTGGCCGGCCTTCTGCGCGAAGGCGGTAAAGCCGCGGTTGCCTTCGGCATGCTGCTCGGCACCTCGATCCTCGCAATCTATGTGGGAAGCGGATCGGATGTGATGACGTCGACATGGGAGTCGGTCACCGCAGCTGTCCTGCTTATGCTTACCCCAAAAATTATGATTCGAACCATCGCCCGCTATGTTCCGGGTACAAACGAGCATGCCAAGTCGCAGCATGAGTATGCCAAGCGCGTACGCGATGTAACGGCGGAGCGGGTATCCCAATATTCGGAGGTGTTCCGCCAGCTCTCGAAGAGCTTTGGCCAGCTCAATAACACGGCGGGTGCCGTGAAGCAGGAGGAGGAGCTTAATCATTTCATGCAGGCGGTGTCGGCGCGAAGCTGCGCGGACTGCCACCGGAATAAGGCTTGCTGGGAGGGCAAGTATTTTCAAACCTATCAAATGATGAAGGACATGATCTCGGCCGTGGACGAGGATCGCATTCCAACGCACAATATGCCGCGCACATGGGCGTCCCATTGCGCGAAGCCTGCTCAGGTGCTTGGCATTATCGAGCAGGAGTACGAGCTTTATAAGAATGATATGCACTGGAAAAAGCAAATATTCGATTCCCGGCAGCTGGTGGCGGATCAATTATCTGGCGTATCGCAGGTGATGGAGGACCTGGCGCATGAAATTAAAAGGGAGGGGCAGACCCTGCATCTGCAGGAGGAACAGATCCGTGAAGCCTTGGAGGGACTGGGATTATCCATACAGGAAATTGAGGTCATTAATCTGGAAGAGGGGAATGTGGAAATCGAACTGTATCACCATTTTGCCAGGGGCTACGATGAATGCCGCAAAATTATCGCTCCGCTCTTATCGGATATACTGGGCGAGCATGTGGCCGTCAAATCGGAGAGACCGGCAGAGAAGAATGGCGAACCAACCCTTGTCGTGTTTGGTTCGGCCAAGGAATTCGAGGTGGAGACAGGCATTGCCGGTGCCGCCAAAGGAGGCGACCTGCTGTCGGGAGACAGCTTCAGTATGCTGGAGCTTGGCAATGGCAAATTCGCCGTAGCCATTAGTGACGGCATGGGCAATGGAGAACGCGCGCGCCAGGAGAGCAGCGCAGCCCTGTCGATTTTGCAGCAGCTTTTGAAGTCCGGGATGGACGAGAAGCTTGCCATCAAATCGGTCAATTCGATTCTTCTCTTGCGATCGCCGGATGAGGTGTTCGCGACAATCGATCTAGCGATGATCGATTTATATACGGCGAGGACGACCTTCATGAAGATTGGCTCGACGCCAAGCTTTATTAAACGAGGAAACGAGGTGATTCCCGTAACGGCGAATAATTTGCCGGTCGGTATTTTGCAGGATATTGAATTCGACCTGATCTCCATGCCGCTGCAGCCGGGCGACACGATCGTCATGATGAGCGACGGGATATATGACGCGCCGGGACATGCGGTCAATAAGGAGATGTGGATGAAGAGGATTATTCAGGAGCTGAAAACCGATGAACCGCAGGAAATGGCCGATGCCTTGCTGGAGACCGTGGTGAGGTATCATGAGGGCGATATTAAAGACGATATGACGGTGCTTGTCGCAAAGATCGATAAGCATTTGCCGGAATGGGCGTCATTCCGATGGCCGGGAATCAACCGGCTGGAGCGGCCGCGGACGGTTAGCTGAAGGAGGCAGATGACAAATGGGCGGATGCAGGCTCTTGGACGAAAGCGCGGCAGTTTGCGCTTTCGCTCCGGGAGCCTTTTCGCATGGCTTAGGCATGATTATGAATTTTTCATTGCAGGGGCTGCATAATTTCTCGGGAAATAGGGCAATCTAGCGGTTTATCCCTCGCTTCAAACGGCAAAACTAATAGAGAGGTTATGCTTGTTTTGAAGAGGAGGCAAGGAATAATGAAACAAATATTGCTGGTGACGGATGGCTGCTCCAACGTCGGAATGAGTCCGGTTGTAGCGGCGGCGCATGCGAAGTCGGAAGGTATTGCGGTTAACGTTGTAGGAATTCTCGATTACGGCGATGTGGGAGAACTTGGTGCATCCGAAATAGAAGAGATTGCTCGCGCCGGAGGGGGCCTGAGCAGGCTTGTGAATATGCGGCAGCTGTCGCAGACGGTTCAAATGATGACGAGAAAAACGGCGGTTCAAACGATTCAGCTGGCGGTCCAAAAGGAACTGAAGCAGGTGCTTGGCAACGGTTCGATCGAAGCGCTCCCACCCGAGAAGCGGAGCGAGGTCGTCCGTGTTATCGACGAGCTTGGCGAGACATCCAAGCTGCAGGTTGCCCTGCTGATAGACGCAAGCGCCAGCATGAAGCCTAAGCTTCGCGCGGTGGAGGAAGCGATTCATGATCTTATGCTAAGCCTGCAGGCACGTCAGGGGCAGAGCGAGATTGCCGTGTTCCATTTCCCAAGCAGCAAGCATGGCGAGGACTGCAAGCTGGATCTGGATTGGACCGATAATCTGAAAGGCATTTCTTCTATATTTACGAAATTCCCCATGAGCGGGACAACGCCAACGGGTCCGGCGATGATGCAAGTCATTGATTTTTACCGGCAGGGGGATTATGGTAAGAAGAGCAGAAACGATGAAACGGATGGGATGATGAGTGACTACGTCGTTTAAGTTGAATCTCCGCCGCGGTGCCGTTGTAACGGGGAAATGGAAGCACTCCCGTTATCGAGTCGAGCGGTTGCTTGGAGAGGGAGCGAACGGCAAGGTTTATCTCGTTCATGCCGACCGCGGCTGGTGCGCATTAAAAGTAGGGATGGACGCCATTGATCTGCAGTCGGAGATCAATGTTCTGCAGGCTCTCGAGAAGCAGGACCGGAAGCAGACCTACCTTTATGAAGTGGATGATCTGCTTGGAGAGGATGGCAAAGAGTATCCTTTCTATATTATGAGATACGTGCGCGGCGTAACGATTTCCGACTTCCTGGATAAAAACGGGTCCGAATGGTTTCCGCTCATTGGTCTTAACCTTCTTGGCAAGCTGGCCGAGCTTCACCGCAAGGGCTGGGTATTCGGCGATCTGAAGATCGATAACGTGCTGGTGGCCGACTACGGGTATGTGGAGCTTGTCGATTACGGCGGCGTTACGGCGATGGGCAAAGGGATCCGCCAGTTCACCGAAATTTACGACCGCGGCTTTTGGAATGCGGGCTCGCGCTCGGCGGATGCGAGATACGATCTGTTCTCCTTCGCCGTGCTTTGCATCATGCTCCATGAGCCGAAGAAGCTTCACGCGCTGACGGGAGGGTTGCCGCAAATCCGTTCAACCGAAGAGCTGGAACGTTTAATTGGCGAGTGCAAGGGGCTGGCTCCCGTAGCGGGATGGCTGAGGCAGGCGCTCGGCGGGCAATTCTTCGACGCTTCGGAAGGAGCGGAGGCCTGGAGGAGACTGCTGCACCGCAGGGACACGCGGGTCAAAAGCGCAAAGACGCCCGGATGGCTCAAAGGGCTTGCCGCCGTGTCGGCCGTTGTGCTTGGCATTTCGGTTTACTGGCTGCTTCGAAGTGGTATATAGCTGATATATAGAAGAAACATATACTAAAAGGGAATGGGGAGATACATACGCATATGGAAACGGGAGACCATAAGCTGCTGAACGACATGATGAAATACGCAGCAACCGAACAGCTATGGTCAAAGGGCGATCGAATCGTGGCCGCCGTATCCGGCGGTCCCGATTCAATGGCTCTGCTGCATCTGCTCTGGCTTGCAGCCCGGCAGGAGCAGCTTACGATTATTGCGGCCCATGTCAATCATGGCTTCCGCAAGGAGGCTTCCCGGCAGGAGGCGGAGATTGTCCGCCAATACGCGGTGAAGCTGGGCGTGCCTTTCGAGATGATTGAGCTCGATATGCCCGCATACATAGAAGAAACGGGAATGAATGCGCAATCCGCGGCGCGGGAGAAGCGTTACGCTTTTCTGCATGAAATCGCGGTAAAATACGATGCATCCTCCATCGCCCTTGCCCATCATGCCGATGATCAAGCGGAGACGGTGCTGATGCGGGTCATCCGCGGAGCGGGCCTAACCGGCCTTGCGGGAATGGCCGCCAAAAGGAAAGAAAAAAACGTGGAACTTATTCGACCATTACTTCGTATGAACAAGTCAGACATTGTGCGCTACTGCTCCGGGCAGGATATTCCTTATTGCCTCGACGGCAGCAACAATGAGCGATATTACTTTCGGAATGTCGTTCGGCTGGATGTTATCCCTTATCTTTCGCAATTTAATCCTCAGCTTACCCACTCGCTCAGGCGGATCGCCGATGTGGCGGGGGCGGAGGATGACTGGATGGAGCTTGAAGGACAGCGGCTCTTTGCATCGCTCGTAACGTCGTCGCCGGATGAATGCAAGCTTAATGCCGGCGAGCTGGTCGGTCTTCATGTCGCTTTACAAAGAAGATTGATTAAACTAATATTAAATTATCTTTCGAAGGATGCAGAAATTGCCTCCTTTGACGCGATTGAGACGATGCGGCTTGCGGCAGCCCCTGCAGCCCCGAGTACCTGGCGATACGACGCAGGCTCGGGTGTTCGGTGCATCCGTGAGTATGGCAGCATCCGATGGGTGCGAGTGCTGAACGCATCGGGCACGTCCGAAGATAGCTATGCCTTTTCCATTTCCGGGGATTCGAAGTCGGCGTTTATCACGGCCGGCGGA
Source organism: Paenibacillus sp. ATY16 (assembly GCF_003399985.2). NCBI lineage: Bacteria > Bacillati > Bacillota > Bacilli > Caryophanales > Paenibacillaceae > Paenibacillus > Paenibacillus sp. ATY16. The sequence continues at coordinate 47,796 of NZ_NMOK02000020.1, forward strand.
AGAGCGCTGCATATCGAGCGGCTGAAGCGGGGTGAAGCGGTAAGACCTGCGGGACGGAGCGAGGTTTGCTTTGATGCGGACCAGCTTGATTTTCCGCTTACGGTACGTAATCGGCAGCCTGGCGACCGAATTCAGGTTTTAGGATTAAATGGGTCCAAAAAAGTGCAAGATATGTTCGTTGACGAAAAGATCGCGCCATCCGAGCGTGAGCGATATCCGCTGCTGGTTGATGCGAATAACCGCCTGCTCTGGATTCCGGGGATACGACGTTCAAGCCATGCGCAAACCGGTCATGAGACAACGGACTTCCTGTTCATTCGAATGGAGAACGAATAAGAAGCACTGCTGTATTCATAATTATAAAGTGAAAGATATAGGAGGATTTACATTTTGTTGAACGATATTAAAGAGGTACTCTACGACGAAGGCCAAATCAAGGCGAAGGTGAAAGAGCTTGGGGAAACGTTAAGCCGCGACTTCGACGGGCGTAATCCGCTCGTTATTTGCGTCCTCAAAGGTGCGTTTATTTTCATGTCTGACCTGGTCAAAGAGATGCCGATTAAACTTGAGATCGATTTTATGGCGGTATCGAGCTACGGGGCTTCGACCAAATCGTCGGGCGTCGTAAAGATTATTAAAGATCTTGATGCCTCCGTGGAAGGGCGTGACGTCCTGATCGTCGAAGATATTATTGACAGCGGTCTGACGCTGAGCTACCTGATCGATGTGCTGGAACGCCGCAATGCCAAGTCGGTAACGGTTGCCACGCTGTTCGACAAGCCTGCACGCCGGTCGGTTGATCTTGAAGCGGACTACACCGGATTCTCGCTGCCGGATGAGTTTGTTGTCGGCTACGGCCTCGATTACGCAGAGAAATACCGCAACCTTCCGTTCATCGGAATTCTGAAGCCGGAAGTTTACGAGAAATAGAATTTGCGGTTAAACCGGCATGTCTCCCCCTCGCTCTTGGTTCTATTGAGATGGAAAGTCATGCTATGTTAAAATATTAAAAGCGTCTTGAGAGGAGGTAGGGGATGAATCGGATCATCCGTAATACTGGATTTTATTTGATCATCTTTTTAGTAACGGTTGGGATTATTCAGTTTATCAGCAGCCAAAATAATACTACCGTCGGAATTCGTTACGATCAGCTTCGCCAAGCGATCAGTTCCAATAACGTGGAAGAGCTGACCGTGAAGTACGATGGTTATACTTATTTGGTTTCAGGTAAATATAAAGAACCGCCTGCGGACTCCAAAAACGGAGAAAAGAACTTCTCCTCGCGTATCGGTCTAGAAGCGGGGCAGGATATTCTTGATGCAGAGAAGCAATACGGATTTAAGCTGAACTACAAGCCAATGGATACACCCAGCATCTGGCTTACGTTCCTTACTTCCATAATTCCGTTTGTGATCATATTTATTTTGTTCTTCTTCCTGATGAACCAAGCTCAGGGCGGCGGCGGCAAAGTGATGAACTTTGGCAAGAGCCGCGCAAGGCTGTACAACGAAGAGAAGAAGCGCATTACCTTTGAGGACGTGGCGGGCGCCGACGAAGAGAAGCAAGAGCTTGTCGAAGTCGTTGACTTCCTGAAGGATCCTCGCAAATTCAATGTCGTGGGCGCACGTATTCCGAAGGGCGTATTGCTTGTGGGTCCTCCGGGTACCGGTAAAACGCTCCTTGCCCGTGCGGTTGCCGGCGAGGCAGGCGTGCCGTTCTTCAGCATCTCCGGTTCGGACTTCGTGGAAATGTTCGTCGGTGTCGGCGCATCCCGTGTCCGCGACTTGTTCGAGAATGCGAAGAAAAACGCTCCGTGTATCATCTTTATCGACGAGATCGATGCGGTTGGTCGTCAGCGCGGCGCCGGGCTTGGCGGCGGACATGACGAACGCGAGCAAACGCTCAACCAATTGCTCGTTGAGATGGACGGCTTTGGTGCCAACGAAGGCATTATTATCGTCGCTGCGACGAACCGTCCGGATATTCTTGACCCGGCGCTTCTTCGTCCGGGACGCTTCGACCGTCAAATCACGGTTGACCGTCCGGACGTAAAAGGCCGCGAAGCGGTATTGAAAGTCCATGCGCGCAACAAGCCGCTTAACAAAGATGTGAAGCTTGATGTGATTGCAAAACGTACGACGGGCTTTACCGGCGCGGATCTCGAGAACCTGCTGAACGAAGCAGCGCTTCTTGCAGCCCGCCGCAACAAGAAAGACATTGCCATGCAAGAGGTTGACGAGGCGATTGACCGCGTAATCGTGGGTACGGAGAAGAAAAGCCGTGTCATCAGCGATCGCGAGAAACGGATCGTCGCTTACCACGAAGCTGGTCATACCATTGTCGGCTACTTCCTGGAGCATGCGGACATGGTACACAAAGTTACGATTATCCCACGCGGCCGTGCCGGTGGTTACGTCATTATGCTTCCTAAGGAAGACCGTATGCTCGTAACGAAGCAAGAGCTTCTTGATAAAGTTACGGGTCTGCTTGGCGGACGCGTTGCGGAGGAATTGTTCATTGGCGAGATTGGTACGGGCGCATACAGCGACTTTAAGCAAGCGACTGGTATCGTCCGCAGCATGATCATGGAATACGGTATGAGCGATAAGCTTGGTCCGATGCAGTTCGGCCAATCGCAAGGCCAAGTATTCCTGGGCAGAGATCTTGGGCATGAGCAGAACTACTCCGATAAGATCGCTTACGAGATTGATCAGGAAATGCAATTCTTCATCAATGATTGCTACACTCGCGCGAAGCAGTTGTTAACGGAGAAGAGCAGAGAAGTACATTTGATCGCTCAAACGCTTCTTAAAGAAGAAACGCTCGAGCTTGAGCAAATCAAGAATTTGATCGAATCCGGCGGTCTTGAAGGCGGAGATGAGCCTTCAGGAGAAGGAAGCGGTGCAGCGGAATCCTCGTCCGAGCCAATCGTAGATACGATCGGCGGCGTGAAGGTCCGCATTCAAACCCGCGATGCAGGCGAGATTACGCCTCCTGAGCTGGATGAACAAAAACCAGACGACGAAGATCCGAATAAAGGATCCTAATTAAAAAACAGCTGTCCAATGTTTGCTTGATAGCAAACGAAGGACAGCTGTTTTTGTTTACCGTTCGGGTTTTGAGGGTATTCATTAGAGGACTAACCAAGACTATGTTAGCTATTTGTCCGAAAATTTCGAATATTACTCGCACAAATGTTACATAATCGACATGTTGTTTTGTGAACAAAATTTCTGTGTCAAATTAGTTGACATAATGTGATTGACGGCTGTTAGATTGTAATTATAATTAAGGAGAATAGTGGCGCTGGACATCAAGAATAATAAAGATAGTGCAATTGCCCTAAACACAAATATAAAGCAGGGGAGAGAACAGGTATGAAGAAACAAGTTGGTTTAATGCTTATGATCATCCTGGCGTTGACATTTGTCTTGTCCGCATGCGGCAGCAAGAGCCATGACAACACCAATAACTCTAACAAAGGCGGCAACGAGGGTGCTGCATCCCCGGGTACTTCTGGAGCAACTTCCAAACTTAAGATTGGCATGGCTACAGACGTTGGCGGCGTTAATGACAAATCCTTTAACCAAAGCGCTTGGGAAGCTCTGAAGAAAGTAACGGCTGATACCGGTGCTGAAACCAAATATCTTGAATCCAAAGGCGATGCCGACATGGAGCCGAACTTGAAGGCTTTCGTATCGGAGAAATATGATCTGACTTGGGGGATCGGCTTCCTGTTTACGGACGCGATGACGAAAGTCGCAACAGAGAATCCAAACTCCAAATTCGCGCTTATCGATGCTGAAGTTGATCTGCCTAACGTTGAATCCGTATCTTTCGCGGAAAATGAAGGCTCCTTCCTCGTTGGCGTTGTTGCCGGTCTGATGACGAAAACAAACAAAATCGGTTTCGTAGGCGGCATGGAAATTCCGGTTATCAAAAAATTCGAAGCCGGCTTTAAAGCTGGTGTAGAAGCGGTTAACCCTGAAGCTGCAAAAAGCATGAAAATCAACTATGTAGGCGACTTCTCCAAGCCTGACCTTGGCAAGCAAGCGGCTGCAACGATGTATGACGCTGGCGTCGACATCATCTTCCACGCTTCCGGCGCATCCGGTAACGGCGTGTTCAACGAAGCTAAATCCCGTAAAGACGCTGGCAAAGACGTGTGGGTAATCGGCGTAGACAAAGACCAATCGCTCGAATTCGGCGACGAAATCACACTGACTTCCATGATGAAGGGTGTAGAAGCGGCTGTTTATAAAGTTTCGACGGACCTGATCAACGGTACATGGCAAGGCGGAAAAGTCGTAACGCTTGGTCTGAAAGACAATGGCGTAGGTTTGCCTGAGACTTCCACGAAAAACGTTCCGGCTGATGTTCTTGCGAAAGTTGAAGAGTACAAACAAAAAATCGTCAGCGGCGAGATTACGGTGCCAGTTAAATAATTTTCCTCGCGAAAATATTTGATGTCGCTGTGTCAAGGCAAGGCCGGCAGTAAGCCGGTCTTGTCCTTTTTTGCCATACAGGTAGAAACCCCGGGGGGATGATGAAAGATGGACCGGAGCACAACGGCTGTTGAACTAAAAGGAATAACGAAACGTTTTCCAGGGTTAGTAGCCAATGATAACATCAATTTTGAACTGAAAAAAGGCGAGATTCATGCACTGCTCGGCGAGAACGGGGCGGGCAAATCAACGCTGATGAACATTTTGTTCGGCTTGTATCAGCCTGAAGAAGGCGAGATTTGGGTTAACGGCAAGAAGACCGTCATTGACGGTGCAGGTAAGGCAATCGAACTTGGGATCGGGATGGTCCATCAGCATTTCAAGCTTGTGCAGCCGTTTACGGTGGCAGAGAATATCGTGCTCGGCAACGAGCCGTCGAAATTCGGTTTTTTGAAATATAGAAAAGCAAATCAGAGAGTTCGGGATCTCTCCGAACGTTACGGATTGAAAGTAGATCCGCAAATGCGGATTCAAGATATTACAGTCGGCATGCAGCAGCGGGTAGAGATTTTGAAGACCTTGTACCGCGGTGCCGATATTCTGATCTTCGATGAGCCAACAGCCGTACTGACGGTTCAGGAAATCGAAGAGCTGATTGAAATTTTGCGGAACCTGGCGGCGGAGGGCAAATCGATTATTTTGATTACCCATAAGCTGAAGGAAGTTATGGCGCTGGCGGATTCGGTAACCGTTATCCGCAGAGGCAAGGTTATTCGCACCCTTCCAACGTCGGAAACAAACGAACGGCATTTGGCCGAGCTGATGGTCGGCAGAGACGTCACCTTCGAAGTCGAGAAATCGAAAAAGGAGCCTGGCGATGTTGTGCTGTCCGTTGATTCGCTGCGTATGAAGGGCGATCAAGGCAAGCAGGTTCTCGATGGCATCAGCCTTGATGTTCGCGCCGGCGAGATTCTTGGTATCGCTGGGGTTGACGGCAATGGCCAAAGCGAGCTTATTTATGCGATTACGGGGATGCGCGGCGTTAACGGCGGAAGCGTAAAACTGAACGGCAAGGAAATTACGAACCGAACGCCGCGCGAAGTGTCGCTGGCCGGTATCAGCCATATTCCGGAGGACCGGCACAAGCATGGTCTTGTCCTTGATTTTACGCTGAGCGAGAACATGATTCTCGGCAGTTATTTCGATCCGCAGTTCGGCAAGAACGGCTTTATCGACTTTAAGGCGATGGACACGCTGGCCGATAAGCTGGTCAATGAATTTGATGTCCGCGGCTCCGGTATCCATGCGAAAGCGCGCTCGCTCTCCGGCGGCAACCAGCAAAAGGCGATTATCGCCCGCGAGCTCTGGAAAAACCCGGACCTGCTTATTGCGGTTCAGCCAACGCGCGGTCTCGATATCGGCGCGATCGAATACGTACATAAGCGGCTTGTCGAAGCGCGGAATGAAGGCAAAGCGATTCTGCTCGTTTCCTTCGAGCTGGATGAGCTATATTCCTTGTCCGACCGAATCGCGGTAATGTACGAAGGACGTTTGATGGGTGAAGTGGATGCCGATCATCGCGACGATCAGCAGCTTGGCTTGATGATGGCAGGCGATGCATCCGCAGTAGCTGCAACCGAAGGGAGGAAGTAAAACGAAATGAACACGATGAGAAAAATATTCGACAAGTCTTCCTTCCTCGTGCCGCTCGTGGCGATCATCCTTGGTCTTATCTGCGGCGCGCTTGCGATGCTTGCGGGTGGATACGATCCTTGGATGGCGTATACTGCCTTGGTGAAGAAGCTGTTCGGTAGTCCTTACGATATCGGCGAAGCCATCCGTGCGATCACGCCGCTAATCTTTACCGGTATCGCGGTAGCTTTTGCTTTCCGTACAGGCCTCTTCAACATTGGCGCCGACGGTCAGTTTTTAATGGGGATGACAGGCGCAACGATTGTCGGGGTAACGCTTGATTTGCCATGGTATATTCATGCTCCGCTAGCGATTATCGTAGGAGGGCTGTTTGGCGGCCTGTGGGCGGCGCTCGCCGGTTATTTGAAGGCAGCGAGAGGCGTTAATGAGGTTATCTCCTCCATTATGCTGAACTGGATCGCCCTCTTCCTGTCCAACTATATCGTAGGCACGTATCTCGTCATGGAAGGCCAACAGAAATCGAAGCCGGTTCACGAATCGGCGCTTGTATCGATCAAGTGGCTGTCCGAAAGCATGGGCAATGCCCGTATGCATTGGGGAACACTGATTGCGCTCATCGGTGTGGTCGTGTTTTACGTTATCTTGTGGCGCACGAAAAAAGGCTACGAGCTCCGCGCGGTTGGCCTCAATCCGAACGCCGCGCTGTATGCGGGGATGAACGTTAACCGCACGATCATTACTTCGATGTTTATCAGTGGCGTGTTCGCCGGACTTGGCGGCGTATTCGAGATTCTTGGCGTCTTTGGTTACCAGACGGTTATGGCCGCGTCATGGGGTTACGGCTTTGACGGTATCGCGGTTGCTCTTCTTGGCGGCAATACGCCAATCGGCGTATTCCTTGGCGCCGTGCTGTTCGGCGGATTAAGCTACGGCTCGGCCGGCATGAGCTTCGGAGCGAATGTACCGCCGGAGATTGTACGGATCGTTATCGGGTCCATTATCTTCTTTGTCGCTTCGCATGGACTCGTGAAGTTCTTCCTGAAGCCGTTTATGGCTCGCCGCTCGAATAAAGGCAAGTCGGAAGGAGGCAGTGCCCTGTGAACGCACTAGATACAATCGGACAATTAATTAGCATTACGCTTGTTTTCTCAACCGCTCTGATCTTTACCGGACTTGGCGGCGTGTTCTCGGAGCGGTCCGGCGTCGTGAACATCGGCCTTGAGGGACTTATGATCGCGGGCGCTTTTGGGGCTGCCGTATTCGCCGATCAAGCCATTCAGGGCGGAATGAAGCATGGCGCTCCGTGGATCGGACTTCTTGCCGGTCTGGTTTTGGGACTTGTGGTGTCTCTGCTGCATGCGGTTGCCACGATCACGTTTAAAGCCGACCAGACCATTGTAGGCGTCGTTATTAATATTTTGGCGGCGGGCCTTGCCATCTATCTGACGAAAAGCCTTTATGAAGGCTCCGGACAAACACCAACCCTGGAATATGTGTTTAATCCGGTCGCTATTCCGGGACTATCGGATATTCCTTTGCTCGGCAAAGGTATTTTCACGGCTTACCCAACCACTTATATTGTGATCGGTGTTGTTATTCTCAGCTATATCGTTCTGTACCGTACAACCTTTGGCCTTCGCCTCCGTGCGGTGGGCGAGCATCCAAGCTCGGCTGATACGGTTGGCATCAGCGTAACGAAGTACCGTTACATCGGCGTTATGCTGAGCGGTGCATTGGCCGGACTTGGCGGTGCAACGATTGCTCTGACAACAACAAGCAACTTTGCCCATAATACGATTTCCGGGCAAGGCTTTATCGCGATTGCGGCCGTTATTTTCGGCAAATGGAATCCGCTTGGCGTAGCCGGAGCGGCGATCTTCTTCGGGATGGCGCAGGCGCTTCGGAACTGGGCGCAGCTGTTCGAATGGTCGCATCATATTCCGAACGAATTTTTCTATATGCTTCCGTATTTGCTGACGCTTCTTGTGCTTGCGGGCGCAGTGGGACGCTCGGCAGCGCCAGGTGCGCTGGGCGAGCCGTATGATCCGGCGAAAAGGTAGCCGGAATCCCTTTGCGGCAGCCGTTTATGCCCTCTTCTCCACTTCATGCAAAATTTGCTGTGGAGAAGAGGTTTTTTTATTGTCTAAATACATTGACAGCATCCTGCACCTGGAGTAAATTAAACCTTAACAAAAGAATCATAAATAGGCCATTGACTTTGAAATAGTTTGTGCATCAATTCACAAAGTCTGGATAGCCATAATCGGAATGGGACTCATCGCCCATCCCTCATAAGAGGAGAGGATCAACTGTGGAAGCACTGGCGCTGGAACGCAAGGCGGAACAGAATCGTGAACTGCGTGAAAGGCTCATGCAATTGAAGAAGGAACGCAATGCCATCATTCTTGCCCATTATTATCAACGAGACGAAATTCAAGAGGTGGCCGATTTCCGCGGGGACTCGTTCCTGCTCGCGCAAAAGGCTGCACAAACCGATGCGGACGTTATTGTTTTTTGCGGCGTTCATTTTATGGGAGAGAGCGCGAAAATTCTGGCTCCTAACAAAACCGTCATTATCCCCGACGAACGGGCCGGCTGTCCAATGGCCGACATGGTTAACGTGGACGGCTTGCGCAAGCTGAAGGCACAGCATCCGAACGCGACTGTTGTTACGTATATTAACTCTTCTGCGGAAATCAAAGCGGAGACGGATATTTGCTGTACCTCGGCCAACGCCGTTAAAGTGGTGAATTCGGTTGAAGGCGATGAAGTCATCTGGGTACCGGACAAAAACCTTGGCCACTACGTGCAGCAGAACACCGACAAGAAAATGATTATCTGGGAAGGTTATTGCAACACCCATGATATGCTGACGGTGAAAGACGTTGAAGAGATGAAGGCGAAATATCCGAACGCTCAATTTGTCGTGCATCCGGAATGCCGTCCGGAGGTTGTGGAGCTTGGCGATTTCGTCGGCAGTACAACGGCTATTATTAAATATTGCAAAGAATCGGATTGTCAGGAGTTTATCGTTGGTACGGAAGACGGTACCGGCTACCAATTGCGTCTGGACAGCCCGAACAAGACTTTCCATTTTGCATCCAAATATTTGGTTTGCCCGAACATGAAAGTGAACAACTTGAAGAAGCTGGTGAAATGCCTGGAAACCATGCAGCCTCAAATTTACGTTCCTGATCATGTTGCGGACGAGGCCCGTAAGTCCCTGGAGCGCATGTTACTCGTTAAATAGGAGGAGCATGCGCTACTCCTATGCTTGGAGGCGCATTACGAAGATGATGATACCAAGATATCTTGTTGATTTGTCACTCGAGGACTTGCCGGTAATAGAGAAGGACGTTATTGTGATCGGGGCCGGCATCGCCGGTCTTTTTACCGCACTTCGGGCAAGCGAGAATAACCAGTCTGTCTTAATGATTACGAAAAAATCGCTGCTCGACAGCAATACGCGTTACGCGCAGGGCGGTATCGCGGCCGTCATCTCGGATGACGATTCCCCGGCTTACCACCGAGAGGATACGCTTATCGCGGGGGCCGGCCTCTGCTCCGAGGATGCCGTTAACGTTCTGGTTCACGAAGGGCCGGAAGGGGTTAACAATCTGATCAGAATGGGGACGCAGTTCGATCTCGAGAACGGTGAATTCGCGCTGACCAAAGAAGGCGCGCATAGCCAGCGCCGCATCCTTCATGCCAACGGCGATGCGACGGGTTACGAGATTGTGCGCGCTCTCTCGGAGAAGGCGACGGCCGACCCGGGCATTGACGTGTGGGACGATCATTTCGTGATCGATCTTGTTACGCAGGATGGCGAATGCTGCGGAGCGATCGTGCAGAAGCCCGACGGGCACCGCTTGTACGTAAGAGGCAAAGCGACGATTCTCTGCTCCGGCGGGACGGGACAATTATATCGTTATACAACGAATCCGGATGTCGCAACCGGAGACGGCATTGCAATGGCTTACCGGGCAGGTGCGCTTATTCAGGATATGGAGTTTGTGCAATTCCATCCGACTTCGCTGTGTTATCCCGGCGCTCCGCGTTTCTTGATCTCGGAGGCCGTACGCGGTGAAGGCGCTTATCTGCGCAATATCCGGGGCGAGCGGTTCATGGACCGTTATCATCATCAGCTGGAGCTTGCGCCGCGCGATGTCGTGGCACGCGCTATAGTAAGCGAGATGGAAGAGACGAAATCCACTTTCGTCTATTTGGATATCACGCATGAGTCGCCGGAAATGGTGAAGCATCGTTTCCCTACGATTTACGAATTCTGTCTGCAGTACGGGCTGGACCTGACTACCGACTGGATCCCGGTTGCGCCGGCTGCCCATTATATGATGGGCGGAGTCAAAACCGACCTGTTCGGGGAAACCAATATAAGAAGACTGTTTGCATGCGGAGAAGTATCGTCTACCGGCGTTCATGGCGCGAACCGCCTGGCGAGCAATTCGTTGTCGGAAGCGATTGTGTTCGGCAAACGGATCGTAGACAGCATTATGAAGTTGCCGCAGCTGGAGACGAAGCCTGTTATTGAAAAGGAACAGCCGCGCAGCGGCGCGCCTATGCAGGCGGTAGTCGAGAAAAGGCTGAAGCTGCAGAAGGTGATGGTGCGGTATGCCGGACTTCGCCGTGACGCTCATGGTCTTGAGAGAGGGCTCGAGGAACTGAAGCGCCAGCTGCCGTTCTTCCAATCGGTTCTGACCAAACGCGAGGAATACGAGTTCGCCAACCTGCTGACCTGCGCGGTTCTGACTACGGAATCCGCGCTTCAGAGGGAAGAAAGCCGAGGCGGTCATTTCCGGGAGGACTTCCCGGAGAAGAATGACGAGGTGTGGCGCAAGCATACCGTAATGCAACGGCTGCAAGGAACGACAGAGGAGCGAATTATTCATGTTTGATACAACATTTGGCACCTATAACCATGCCCTGCGCGAGCAAATCCGCGGCTGGCTGGCCGAAGATATCGGAAGCGGCGATATCACGACGGCAACTACCATCCCGATGGGCTCTCAGTCGACAGCGGTGATCCATGTGAAAGAGAGCGGGATTATTGCCGGTCTTCCGGTTGCGCGGATCGTTTTCGAGATTGTAGACCCGGCGCTTCGGTTCGAAGCAAAAGTACAAGACGGCGAGTATGCGGAAAAGGGTACGGTGATCGCAACCGTAGAAGGCAGTACCCATAGCCTGCTCACCGGCGAGCGTCTGGCGCTTAACCTGATGCAGCGTATGTCAGGCATCGCAACAAAAACGAATGCTTTCGTAACGGCGTTGGAAGGCTTGCCGGTCCGTCTTGTGGACACGCGCAAAACAACGCCCGGCCACCGAATGCTGGAGAAGTATGCGGTCCGAGTTGGCGGAGGGGCAAATCACCGGTTCGGTTTATATGACGCCGTAATGATCAAAGATAATCATATCAAGGGCGCGGGCGGAATCCGCCAGGCTGTTGAAGCATCCCGCGCGGCGATCCCACATACAATGAAGATCGAGGTAGAGGCGGAGTCTCTTGAACAAGTGGAAGAGGCTCTGGCTAGCGGCGCGGATATTATTATGCTCGATAACATGGCACCGGCGCTGATGACGGAAGCGGTAAGCCTCATTAAGTCGCGCTCGCCTCATGTTATAGTAGAAGCATCGGGCAACGTGCGTTTGGATACGGTTCGCGCCATTGCAGCTTGCGGCGTAGACGTTATTTCCGTCGGCGGCTTGACCTATTCGTTTAATGCCCTTGATATCAGTCTGGATTTGAATGAGAAAAAAGGAGGCGCGCGGACGTGATTTTAGTAATCGATGTGGGCAATACAAACATCGTTCTGGGCGTCTATAAAGGCAAGGAACTGCTGCATCATTGGCGGCTCAGCACGAACCGCTCGGCGACCGTTGACGAGTACGGCATGAACATACACAATCTGTTCCACTATGCGGGAATCCGGATGGAGCAGATCGAAGGCGTTATTATCTCCTCGGTTGTTCCGCCGCTCATGCGTGCCCTCGAGCAGCTATGCATGAAATATTTGCGCAAGACGCCGCTTGTCGTGGGTCCGGGCGTTAAAACAGGGCTTAATATCCGCTATGAGAATCCTCGCGAGGTCGGAGCCGACCGGATCGTGAACTCCGTTGCGGGTATCGTGAAATATGGCTCGCCGCTTATCGTTGTCGATTTCGGCACGGCCACAACGTTTGACTATATCGATGCTTCGGGAAGCTACCTGGGCGGAGCGATCGTGCCCGGCATCGGCATTTCCACGGAAGCTTTGTACCAGCGTGCGGCAAAGCTGCCGCGTATTGAATTGGTCAAGCCGAAGAGCGTCATCGGCCGCAATCCCGTTACGTCCATGCAAGCCGGTATCATCTACGGTTACGCGGGACAAGTTGACGGTATCGTGAACCGGATCAAAAAAGAATTTCAAGTGAGCCCGCGCGTTGTAGCAACAGGAGGGCTTGCGGAGTTAATTAGCACGGAATCGGAAACGATAGAAGAAGTCGATCCACTTCTGACGTTGGAAGGATTGCGCATTATTTACGAACGGAATCAGGAGGGATAACCATGGAGCAGTTACCAGACGTACTCGTCCGGGGTACGGCGTGGGGAGGTAAAATTCGCGTATTTGCAGCCTGCACAACGCAGCTTGTAAACGAATTGCAGCGGCGCCATCAAACATTGCCGACTGCAACAGCAGCCTTCGGGCGCACGGCTACGGCTGCCGCCATTATGGGAGCCATGCTGAAAGGCGAGGAGCAGCTGACGGTAAAAGTAAAAGGCGACGGTCCAATCGGCCAAATCGTCGTTGACGCGAATGCGCACGGCGAGGTGCGCGGGTATGTCGATAACCCGGATGTCCTGTTGCCAAGCAACGAGCACGGGAAGATTGACGTTGCCGGCGGGGTAGGCCGGAACGGTTATCTCCACATTATCAAGGATCTCGGCCTCAAGGATCCTTATCTCGGCAGTGTACCGATTGTATCGGGCGAGCTGGGCGAAGACTTCACTTATTATTTCGCCGTATCCGAACAGACGCCTTCCGCAGTTGGACTTGGCGTGCTTGTAGAGCCGGAAGGAAAAGTCACTCATGCAGGCGGTTTTATTTTGCAGCTTCTGCCGGGCCTTACCGATGAGGAGATTACCCGTCTTGAGCAGGCTATCGGTTCCATTCCGCATGTGACGAAGCTGATGGAGCAGGGCGAAACGCCGGAGGGTATCCTTCGCAGGCTGGTAGGAGACGATCTGCATATCCATGATTCGCTGGAATTGAAATTCCAATGCAAATGCTCGCGGGATCGGGTGGAGCAGACACTAATCAGCCTTGGGGCGTCGGAGCTGGAGCAGATTATTGAGGAAGACGGCAAGGCAGAGGTGGTCTGCCATTATTGCAATGAGGCTTACACGTTCGACCGGGAGCAGCTGCAAGAGCTGCTTGACCAGGCGAAGCCAAAGCTCGTGCAATAATGCCGGAGGCAATGGGGAAATGAAGAAATACGGGGTATTAAAAGCAGTTGTTGTTCTTCAAGCGATCTGTATGATCGTATTAAGCGTTGCGGTTATTGTGAAGCTGTCTCCGTTCTCGGACGATCCCGACAAGCATGATCCCGATTCGGAGACAAAGGCGCAAGCCGGGGATACGCCAAGCGATTCCGATCTCTCGCGCAGCGAAGGAATCGCCGCAACGGTAGGCGGGTTTCCGATTACGGCAGCGGATTTGGCCGATCAGCTTAAGCGGCAGTATGGCGATAATGTACTGCGGACCATGATGGTTCGCAAGGCGATTGACCTGGAAGCTGAGGCTCAGCAGTTAAGCCTGTCCTCCGAGGAAGAGGAGAGGGAGCTTACCGCTATGATGGACGGCTATGATAGCGAGGAAGTTTTTTATGAAGTAATGAAAGAGCAGCTTGGCATGACGAAGAGTGATGTAGAGGAAGATATAAGGTACCGTCTGCTGCTCGAGAAAATTGCTATTCTGACCGTTAATCTGTCCGAAGTGGAGATCGAGAATTACATAGCGGCTCATCCGGAGCAATTCGCGGACCGGCTAAGGCTTCATGTGCAGTGGATTGTCACGGATACGGAAAAGGAAGCAGACGATGTGCTTGATAAGCTTACGGCCGGCGATACGTTCGAACAGCTTGCGCTGGAGTATTCGAAGGATGCGAATACAGCGGATACGGGCGGCGACCTCGGTCTTATCGATTCGGATGATCCGTTCTATGATGCCGATATGCTGGAGGAAGCCGGCAGGTTGCAGACCGGCGAGTCGACCGGACCCATTAAGGTGTCGGAAGGCTATGCGGTTATTCGCGTGCTGGAGCGGCAGAAGACGGACGGCCTGTCCGGCCATGTCCTGTACGATACCGCCCGCAAGGAGCTGGCGCTGTCCAAAGCCAAGCCGCTTAACGAGATCGAGGATGATTTGCTCGAGAAATACAACGCAGAGATTACCCCTTAGGAGCACTTATCTATCATCTGGAAGCCGCCCACTGGGCGGCTTCTCCCTTTTCCTGTCAATTCAAGAAAGAAACTATTGACAACGGATGCGAGAGATTGATAAGATGTTAGTAGTGAAAAAACCAACTAAATTAGTCGGAATAAGGGAGGCAATTATTCTCATGGCTAGAATCGTTAACAGCGTAACTGAACTTATTGGTGATACACCGCTTGTCCGTTTGAACCGTCTTGTACCGGAGGACAGCGCGGAAATCTATGTAAAGCTTGAGTACCAGAACCCGGGCGCAAGCGTTAAAGACCGTATCGCGATCAGCATGATCGAAGTAGCGGAGCAAGAAGGCGTTCTGAAGCCTGGCGATACAATTGTTGAGCCTACAAGCGGCAACACGGGTATCGGTCTTGCGATGGTAGCTGCGGCAAAAGGCTACAAAGCGATCCTCGTTATGCCTGAAACAATGAGTATCGAGCGCCGCAACCTGCTTCGTGCTTACGGTGCTGAGCTTGTTCTGACTCCAGGATCCGAAGGCATGAACGGAGCCGTTCGCAAAGCGGAAGAGCTGGCGAAAGAGAATCCGTCCTACTTCATTCCGCAACAGTTCAAGAACCAAGCTAACGTAAAAGTACACCGCGAAACAACAGGTCCGGAAATCGTTGAAGCGATTAACTCGCTTGACGGCAAGCTGGATGCTTTTGTTGCCGGTATCGGTACTGGCGGTACAATCTCGGGTACGGGCGAAGTGCTGAAGAAGAACTTCGAAGGTATCAAGATTTACGCGGTTGAGCCTGCTGCATCCCCGATCCTGTCGGGCGGCAACCCAGGTCCTCACAAAATCCAAGGTATCGGCGCTAACTTCGTGCCGGATATCCTGAACCGTGAGATCTACGACGACGTTATTACCGTTGAGAACGAAGAAGCTTTCGAGTATGCACGCCGTGCTGCAAAAGAAGAAGGTATCCTGTGCGGTATTTCTTCCGGCGCTGCGATCTTTGCTGCTCTGAAAGTAGCGAAAGAGCTCGGCAAAGGCAAACGCGTTATTGCCGTTGTTCCTTCGAACGGCGAACGTTACCTGTCCACGCCTCTGTTCAACTTCGAGAACTAATATTGTCTCCTATAAGTCCCCCGTTCTTAGGAACGGGGGCTTTTTGACGTTTGCGGAGGCTTTTTGTATACTTAGCAAATCATAGCTGATCGGAGGGAATTAACATGTTCACCGCACTAGGGCAGTGGGCTTTATGGCAGGCAGAACGGAAATACACAACCTTGCCGCTGCTGAAGCGCATTCCTCTTCATACCGTTACCGTTGAATCATGGGAGTCGGCATGGCGTGCGGCTTCCCCGCATGCATTCGTATTGGAAAGCGGCAAGGATGGACGTTATACCTATTTGGGATTGCATCCGGAAGGGGTTATCCGCGGCAAAGGAGACAATGCCCAATCATCGGAATGGGACCGCGAGGGACAAGTCCTGTCGGAACAATCCTGGGAGGGCAAGCCGCTTGAAGTGGTCCGGCGCTGGATGGAGCCGCAACGCTCTCCTAAACTTGCGGATGGTCCTAAGTGGACGGGAGGCTGCATAGGCTTCTGGAGCTATGACGTGATCCGCTCTATCGAGCGGCTGCCCGAGCTAGCGGCGGACGATACGGGACTTCCGGATTATCTGTTCCTGCGGATGAACCGGATCTGGATCGTGGATCAACAGGAGAAGATGCTGTACTGCGCGGTCCATACCGCGGTTACCGGGGAAGAGAACGAAGAGCAGCTGCAGGCCAAGTACGACGAGGCGGTTGTACAGGCTGAGGAGATGGAGGTATTCTGGCAGCATCATATTCAGCTTCAGGGCGGCGAGGCGTCAGCCGTTCGCGAGGAACGCAGACAGTTCACGGAAAGCGATAGTCTTCACATTGACGTAGAGTCGGTCGAAGGCATCACCTCTCCATTCCGGAAGGAAGCCTTTATGGAGGCAGTCCGCCGGATTCAGCGGTATATCGGCCAGGGAGACGTATTCCAAGTGAACCTGTCTCAGCGGCAGAGCCGGAAGGTCAGTTCTTCGCCGGAAGAGTTATACGAATGGCTGCGTATTTTTAATCCATCGCCTTATATGGGCTTTCTGCGCTGTCCGGACTTCCAGCTGGTCTCTGCCTCTCCGGAGCTTCTCGTCGAGCGGAACGGCGATAAGCTGGCAACCCGCCCGATAGCGGGCACGCGCCGCCGGGGCCGCTCGGAGGAAGAAGACCGCAAGATGGCGGAAGAACTCCGTACAAGCGAGAAGGAGCGGGCCGAGCATATTATGCTGGTTGACCTGGAGCGGAACGATCTTGGGCGGATATCGGAATTTGGAACCGTTAAAGTGGAAGAGCTGATGGTCATCGAATACTATTCCCACGTGATGCATCTGGTCTCGCAGGTGGAAGGACGCCTTGCGGACGGGAAGGATGCGTTTGACGTCATCGCCGCGACATTCCCGGGCGGAACGATTACAGGCGCGCCGAAGATCCGGACCATGGAAATCATCGAGGAGCTTGAGCCCGTGCGGCGCGGGGCTTATACGGGATCGCTCGGATGGATTGACTATAATGGCGATATGGAATTTAATATAATAATAAGAACAATGGCGGTGAAGGACGGTATCGTTAATATTCAGGCCGGGGCCGGTATCGTTATCGATTCCGATCCGGAGCGGGAATATTACGAATCGTTGAATAAAGCAAAGGCGCTATGGAAGGCGATTCAGTACAGCGAGCGGTTTGCGGAGCAGACGAGCCGGACGTAGCGTAGAGCGATACACAAAGGGGGAGCAGGAGCGATGATTCTAGTAATTGATAATTATGATTCGTTTACGTACAACTTGGTGCAGTATTTGGGTGAACTGGGCGAAGAGGTTGTCGTGAAACGGAATGACGAGATTGATCTTGCGGGCATTGAGGCGTTAAAGCCTGACCATATTCTGATCTCGCCGGGACCTTGCTCTCCGAACGAAGCGGGGATCAGCCTGTCGGTCATTGAGCATTTCAAGGGCATTATTCCGATTTTTGGCGTATGTCTTGGCCACCAGTCGATCGGACAAGCGTTTGGCGGCGACGTTGTGCGCGCGGAGAAGCTGATGCACGGCAAGACGTCTGAAATCCTGCATGACGGCAAAACGATCTTTGAAGGGATTCCTTCTCCGTATACGGCTACCCGGTACCACTCTCTTATCGTGAAGCGCGAGACGCTTCCGGATTGCCTGGAGATCAGCGCGGAAACGGCGGAAGGCGAAATTATGGGACTGCGTCATAAGGAATATCCGATTGAAGGCGTACAGTTCCACCCCGAATCGATCATCACGCAGCACGGTCACGACATGCTGCGCAATTTCTTGAAAATCCGCACGGGCGCGGCTCGATGAAGATCGGGCTGAACGGTACGGTAATGGAATCTGGCGAAGCTGTGATCTCGGTATACGATCACGGCTTTTTGTACGGTATGGGGTTATTTGAGACGTTCCGCACGTACGGCGGCCAGCCGTATTTGCTGGAGCGGCATATGAAGCGACTGGCGGAGGGCTGCGAAGCGATCGGTATCCGTTACAAGCCGGATCTGGATGCCCTTCGGAAGATGATAGCGGCCCTGCTGAAAGAGAACGGGCTTGCGGAAGGTTATATCCGTCTCACCGTTACGGCGGGAACCGGGGAACTGGGACTTCCGTCGGGAGATTACGAGCAGCCAACGGAGTTCATGCTCGTTAAGGCGCTTCCGCCCCATAACGAGAGCCTGTACAGCGAAGGAAAAGAATTACGGCTGCTTAAGACGGCAAGAAATACCCCGGAAGGGGACATTCGATTAAAATCGCTCCATTATATGAACAATATAATCGCTAAGCGGGAATTGCTGGCAAGCGATGCTTCGCCGGCGGCGGAAGGGCTTATGCTGAGCCATGAGGGACTTCTTGCGGAAGGCATCGTCAGCAATTTGTTTTTTGTGCAGGAGGACACGATTTATACCCCTTCAACCGATATCGGCATTTTGCCGGGGATAACAAGGCAGCGGGTTATCGAACTGGCTCGAGGGCTTGGCTATACGGTGAGGGAAGGACACTATTTGTTTGAGGAGCTCCTTGCCTCGAATGAAGTATGGCTAACGACTTCTATACAGGAGCTTGTACCGGTAACGCGCGTAACCGATCATCATGGCGGCAGTACGGCGGTTGGTTCCGGCTCGGCGGGACCCGTGCTTCGGGAGCTGCTGCTCGCCTACCGCCAAGATACGGAGGAACAATAACGATGAGCGAACAAGAACAGGGACAGGAACTTACAGGCTATAAGCCGACCTTTTGGAATAGAAGCTACGAGCTTGGCGGCGGAATAAAGCTGGAGCTTGGGAAGCGGACGCTGATTATGGGCATTCTGAACGCTACGCCGGATTCTTTCTCGGATGGCGGACGGTATAACCATGCGGAGGCTGCCGCTGCGCGTGCGGCGGCTATGGTTGACGAAGGCGTCGATATTATCGATATCGGCGCGGAATCGACGCGTCCCGGCTTTGAGCCGGTCAGCGTAGAAGAAGAGCTCCGCCGCCTGCTGCCCGTTATCCGGGCCGTACGCGAGGCTGCGCCTCACGTGCCGATTTCCATCGACACGTACAAAGCCGAGACGGCGCGCCAGGCGCTTGAAGCGGGCGCGCATATTATCAACGACATTTGGGGTCTGAAGTATGACCCCTTTATGGCGGCCGTGGCGGCCGAATATGGCTGTCCGGTTATTATCAGCCACAACCGCCCTGCCCGGGACTACGGAGACCTTGTCCCGGATGTGCTCGCCGACCTGCAGGCGAGCGTGGCCATTGCGCTTCGGGCTGGCGTTGAAGCGAGCCGGATCTGGCTCGACCCGGGCCTCGGCTTCGCAAAGGATCATGACGACAACCTGGAATTTATGGGCCGGTTGTCGGAACTGACCGCGCTTGGCTACCCGGTGCTTCTTGGCACCTCGCGCAAACGGTTTATCCGGCAGACGCTTGACCTGCCGGTCGACGATCTTGCGGAAGGCACGGCAGCAACTACGGCGCTTGGCATTGCCCAGGGCTGCCAAATCGTACGCGTGCATGATGTGCGCGCGAATAAGCGGACAGCGATGATGACCGACGCGATCATGTACCGCGGTTCTAAATAGAAAGCGAGGAAGCGAAGCATGGACAGCATGATTATGAAGGGCATGCAATTTTACGGTTATCACGGTGTTTTTCAGGAGGAGAACCGGCTGGGACAGAAGTTTATCGTTGACCTTGACCTAAAGCTGGACCTGGAGAAAGCGGCGGCAACCGATGATTTGGACGCAACGATTAACTATGCCGAGCTGTACGAGCAGATCAAATCCGTTGTGCAGGGAGAGCCTTATAAATTAATCGAAGCTTTGGCCGGCGGCATTGCAACGCGGGTTTTGGAAGCTTATACTATGATAAATGAAGTGGCGGTTCGCGTAACGAAGCCTAATCCGCCGTTCGAGATCCATTTTGACGGGGTTACAATTGAGCTCCGCCGCAAGCGGGACGGGAATGGACGTGTCGTCCGTGCCTAACACCTTGGCGGAAGCGTACATTGCTCTAGGCTCCAACCTTAACGATCGCGAGGGACTGCTTCGGCAGGCAATTGAATACCTCCAACAGCAGCCCGGCGTTCAAGCGTTAAGGATATCCGGTATTTACGAGACTGATCCTGTCGGGTATACGGATCAGCCGGCTTTTCTGAATATGGCGATGGCCGTTAAGACGACTCTTCCACCCCTCGAGCTTCTTCACGTGTTGTTTAAAGTGGAGCAGCTTCTTGGACGCGTAAGAGATATACGCTGGGGACCGCGCACCATAGATCTAGATCTGCTGTTATATGAAGATGTAGCGATGGATGACGAGGAGCTGACGCTGCCTCATCCCCGTATGCTGGAGCGGGCTTTCGTGCTTGTTCCCCTTGCGGATGTCATCGATCCGTCGCATCCTCTGCAGGACCGTGTTTCGGCTTCTGCGGCAGCGGCGCTTCAGGATGGAAAGGAAGGCATCACGTTATGGAAAATCACCAATTGGCTCAGCGGGTCCGGGCATTCCGGAAGCTGAAGGGCTACACCCAGCAGGAGCTGGCAAAGGTATTAGGCGTATCGGTTGCGGTCCTTGGATCGCTGGAGCGGGGAACCCGCAAGCCCGATGCCCGGCTTATGATGAATATAGCGAATACGCTTGGCATCAGCTATGAAGAACTAATGGATACGGAATCTTAACGTATTTTTCATATGCAGTTGAACTCTGTTACGTCCGTCGATGAAGGCGGTCATTCCGTTCAGGAAGGAGGAACAAGGAGCAGTATGTTGAAAATCGGTGACATCGAGATGAAAAATAAAGTCGTGCTCGCGCCGATGGCGGGCGTCTGCAACCCGGCTTTCCGTCTGATTGCGAAAGAATTCGGAACCGGCCTGGTATGCGCGGAGATGGTCAGCGACAAAGCGATTCTGCACGGCAACAAGCGCACGATGGAAATGCTGTTTGTAGACGATCGCGAAAAGCCGCTTAGCCTGCAAATTTTCGGTGGTGACCGCGAATCGCTCGTCGAGGCGGCCAAGGTTGTCGACCAACAGACCAACGCCGATATTATTGATATTAATATGGGCTGTCCGGTGCCGAAGGTTACGAGCTGCGACGCCGGCGCGCGCTGGCTGCTTGACCCTAACAAAATTTACGAGATGGTTTCGGCGGTAACCACCGCTGTCAGCAAGCCGGTTACCGTGAAGATGCGGATCGGCTGGGACGACGAGCATATTTACGCGGTAGACAACGCGAAGGCTGTCGAAAGCGCGGGCGGCAAAGCGGTCAGCGTTCATGGCCGTACTCGCGAGCAGCAATACACCGGCAAAGCGAACTGGGATATTATCCGCGACGTGAAACAGGCGGTTTCCATTCCGGTTATCGGCAACGGCGACGTCTTCTCGCCGGAAGATGCCCGTCGACTGCTCGACCATACCGGCTGCGACGGCGTTATGATCGGACGCGGAGCGCTTGGAAATCCTTGGATGCTGTACCGAACGATTCAATACCTGGAATCGGGCGAGCTGCTGCCGGATCCGCTTCCGCGCGAGAAGCTGGAAGTTGCGATTTTGCATATGGACCGTCTAATAGCCTTGAGAGGCGAAGCAACCGCCGTACGCGAAATGCGCAAGCATATGGCCTGGTACCTCAAAGGACTTCCGGGCGCGGCACGCGTGAAAGATGTCATTATGGAAGAGACAGGACGCGACAAGCTTGTCGAAATTATGGAGCAGTACATTGCTTCTTTGAATGAAGAAGCATTTGCCGGCGTGGCCGGCAGTTCCAACAACGCACATTAAGAGAGGGGGAGGATTATCGGTCAAGGGGCCGGTAATCCTCCTAAGTCTCTTTAAGATAAAGCGGTTACAACACAAATTTGGCTTTGATTGACATTCGGGGTCTCTTTGAAATATAATCTTGCAATATACATCAACGACATCGTCGTTTCCGCGCTAGCTGCCCCGCAACTTGGCATGAGGAACGGGGAATGCAATATATTTAAATAACAGTGAATTCATACGCCGTATGAATAATATGTCACACGACAGGAGAATCGGAAGATGAGCGATAAGGAAATCATTCTGACTCAGGACGGGTTAAAGAAACTTGAAGAGGAACTGGAAAACCTCAAGTCGGTCAAGCGTCGTGAAGTAGCGGAACGTATTAAGGTGGCCATTGGCTACGGCGACATCAGCGAGAACTCGGAATACGAGGATGCCAAAAATGAACAGGCTTTTATCGAAGGCCGTATCATTACGCTTGAGAAAATGCTCCGCAACGCGCGGATTATCAATAACGATGAGATCGATACCGATACGGTAAGTATTGGATCGGTTGTAACGGTGGAAGATTTGGAATTCGGTGATACAATGGAATATGCAATCGTAGGTACAGCCGAGTCCGATCCTCTTCGTAACAAGATTTCGAATGAGAGCCCTGTAGGCAAAGCGATACTGGGCAAGAAGAAAGGTACTGTTGTGGACGTTAGCGTGCCTGCCGGCATCATTCAATATAAAATCGTCGATATTAAAAAATAAGGTCTGCACTGCCATTTGCGCATATTTTTCGAAAGCTTCCTTAGCGGAAGCTTTTTGAACGTTAAATATAAGAAAGTATAGGTTGTCTCTATACGGTACTTATATTTCACTCGCGAAACGTCTGCTGCCCCTCCACAGGACGGCGCAGCCGTTTACGCTTGAGCAGTGCCTTTCATTTAGGAGATGAATAAAGTGGATCAGCAAAACACGGGAGTGGAACAAGAACAAGAACTAAGCGAACTTCTGCAAATCCGCAGAGACAAATTGGACGAGCTGAGAGCTCTTGGCGTTGACCCGTTCGGCGTCAAATTCGAGCGTACGCACAATGCGAAAGACATTGTGTCCGCTTATGAAGAGCTCAGCAAGGAAGAGCTGGAGGAGAAAGCGATCAAGGTAAGCGTTGCGGGCCGCATTATGCAAAAACGCGGCATGGGCAAAGCTTCTTTTGCGCATATCCAGGATCTTTCCGGCAAAATCCAAATTTACGTTCGCAAGGATACGGTTGAAGCGAACAAATACGCGGCATTTGAAATGCTTGATATCGGCGATATCGTTGGCATCACAGGCGTCGTGTTCAAGACAAACACCGGCGAAGTATCGGTAAAAGCTCACGAAGTGGAAGTGTTGACGAAGTCTTTGCTCCCGCTGCCTGATAAATATCACGGCCTGAAGGACGTAGAGCTGCGCTACCGTCAGCGTTACGTCGATCTGATCGTGAATCCGGACGTACAGCAGACGTTCATTACGCGTTCCCGCATTATTCAATCGATGCGTCGTTACCTTGATTCGAAGGGCTACCTCGAAGTGGAAACGCCAACGCTGCATTCCATTGCCGGCGGTGCTGCGGCTCGGCCGTTCATCACTCACCACAACGCGCTTGATATGCAGCTGTACATGCGTATCGCGATTGAGCTTCACCTGAAACGCCTTATCGTAGGCGGTCTGGAGAAAGTATACGAGATTGGCCGCGTGTACCGGAACGAAGGCATCTCGACGCGCCATAATCCGGAGTTTACCATGATCGAGCTGTACGAGGCTTATGCCGATTACAAGGACATCATGGCGCTGACGGAGAACCTGATCGCCCATATCGCGCAAGAGGTTCTGGGCACGATGAAAATTTCCTACCAAGGCCAAGAGATCGATCTGACGCCGCAATGGCGCCGTGTTTCGATGGTAGACCTGGTTAAAGAGGTTACCGGCGTAGACTTCAGCGTGGAGATGAGCGACGAAGAAGCTCATGCTCTCGCGAAGGAGCATAAAGTACCGGTTGAGCCGCATATGACGTTTGGCCACATTCTGAATGCGTTCTTCGAAACGCATTGCGAGCATACTCTGATTCAGCCTACGTTCGTTACGGGACATCCGGTTGCAATCTCGCCGCTGGCGAAAAAGAACCCGGTAGATCCGCGCTTTACGGACCGCTTCGAGCTGTTTATCGTAGCGCGCGAGCATGCGAACGCGTTCACCGAGCTGAACGATCCGATCGACCAGCGTCAGCGTTTTGAAGCTCAGCTTGTCGAGAAGGAACAAGGCAATGACGAAGCGCATGAGATGGATGACGACTTCATCCGCGCCCTCGAGTACGGCATGCCGCCTACCGGCGGACTTGGCATTGGCGTTGACCGCCTTGTTATGCTGCTTACCGATGCGCCTTCCATCCGCGACGTTCTGCTCTTCCCGCATATGCGCGAGCGTGCAGGCGAATAAGAAGTTAACGACAGCACCGCTTGGACTAACGGGTCCGGGCGGTGTTTTTTTGCGATAGGAGCGCACATTGACTTTTGATAGGGAAAGTGAGAATGTATTTTAAAGGAAAAACAAGCTCGAGAAACTTAACGTTTGAGGTGAACCGCGGAAAATGTGGAAGAGTGGCTTGCGTGCAATCATTTGTTTATTATTTGTTCTCGTTGTTGGCCTTTTACCTGCCATGAACGTTTATGTATCCGCTGAGGGGAGTGCCGGCGCAGAAACCAATGCCTTAGGCAATATTGCGACAGAAGCGTTCTCACCTGTCATTACCCAGTCGGAACAGACCGCCTCGGCTACACCTCAAAATCAGGAGAAAATAGACCCGAAAAAAATATCGGCCTTTTCGGTATTGTCGGTATCGGCTTTGTTTGGCGCCTTATTCGCTTACCTGTATAGCAGATGGCTGCGTGCCCGGGAATTTACGGT
The DNA here is from genome assembly GCF_003399985.2 of Paenibacillus sp. ATY16. Classification (NCBI taxonomy): domain Bacteria; kingdom Bacillati; phylum Bacillota; class Bacilli; order Caryophanales; family Paenibacillaceae; genus Paenibacillus; species Paenibacillus sp. ATY16. The sequence continues at coordinate 72,602 of NZ_NMOK02000020.1, forward strand.
GAGCGGCCAATCTCTTGCGGCTGGCGGAAAGCCGTCCCTGAACGGACTGTGGATCGCGCTACTAGCGGCATTCGCCTTCCGATTCTACATAGCGGCCACGAATCCAGGCTATACGAATGATATCAATACGTTTATTTATTGGGCGAATCACGCCTTTAAGGACGGACTCGGCAACTTCTATCAGGAAGGGCTGTTTGCCGATTATCCGCCCGGTTATATATATGTGCTCTATGTCATGGGGGCGCTGCAATCGTGGTTCGGCATGGGGTCAGCCAGCGATGCGGCAATCGTATTCTACAAGCTTCCGGCTATTTTCACCGATCTGATTACCGGTTATCTCATTTACCGTACAGCGGCGAAAAAACTCGATCACCGCGCTGCCTTCGGCCTAGCAATGATTTTCGTCTGGAACCCTGCCGTCTGGATCAACTCCGCCGGATGGGGTCAGGTTGATTCCTTTTTTGCGCTGATTCTTGTATTAGCCATTCGGGCTATTACGGACGGCAAACTGGAGCGCGGTTCAATCTGGTTTGCGCTGGCCGTGCTTGTGAAGCCGCAGGCGCTTATTTTTACGCCGGTTATGCTTCTCGCTTACGGCTACAACCTGAGGCATTGGAAGCGTATTGCCGCGGGGATTTGTTACGGCTTTATAGCGTTCCTTCTGCTCGCCGCACCGTTTATTTGGAAGAACGGCGGTTTATCCGGACTCTATGATCTTTATAAATCAACCTTGTCTTCTTATCCGTACGCCACGCTGAACGCCTTTAATCTTTATGCTTTAACGGGCGGTAACTGGGCGAAGCTGGACGCGCATTGGCTAGGCTTAGAATATTCGGTTTGGGGGAACATTGGGATCGTTTTTGCGACAGTAGTCTCAGTCCTGTTCTTCGCCTTCCGGAAGCAGCAGAAGGATCTGACCGGTTCCTTCTACATGGCTCTGATTCTGATCGTTACGGTCTTTATGTTTGCTGCCAAAATGCACGAGCGCTACATGTTCCCGGCACTTCTGCTGATGATTTTCGCTTATGTGGAAGCGAAGGATCGCCGTATTCTGCATCTGCTGATTGGCTTTAGCATTACGCATTATATTAATGTCGGCTATGTCTTGGCCTTCAGCCAGGAGAATACGTTCCTGCCTTCTTCGAACGGCATTATGATCGTAACTTCGCTTGTTAACATCGGTTTGTATTTGTATATGATCTATATCGGTTATGATAGATATATCAAGGGCCGCCAGCAGCCGGTTCCGGCGGTGACGAAAGACGAGCTTGCCATGTCCGAAGAGCGGCTGCTTCAAAGCGTAAGGTCACAGGAGCAGCCTCCCCGCAGGCTGCACCGCAAGGACTGGTTATGGATGTCCGTCATTACGGGCGTCTATGCCGTTATTGCGCTCATGAATCTCGGTTCCACGGTTAGCTTTGACAGCGGTTGGAAGGCGGACCGGGACGGCCAAAGCTTCTATGTGGATTTTGGCAAGCCGGTGCAAGTCGGTCAAATCAACAGCTTTAATGGGGTTGGCGTTGGCAAGTACAAGTGGGAATTCAGCAGCAGCACGCCTGACCAATGGAGCAATCCGATCGAGATTGAGCAAAAAGTTGGCGACGACTTGAAGTGGACGGTTAACCCCGTCAATCAGACGGTCCGGTATGCGAAGCTGACAGTAACCCAGTGGGGCTTCTCCATGCAGGAGGTTGCCTTCTACCCGGAAGGAAGCGATAAGCCGATCCCGGTTGAGCAGGTTGTTGATCTTGGCGATGAAAGCGACGTGCAGCAGGATGCGGCTCTAGCAGGCAGCAGGTTGTTTGATGAACAGAAGAATGCCGTATATAAACCGAACTACTTTAACAGCTCTTATTTTGACGAGATTTATCATGCCCGGACCGCTTACGAGAATCTTCATGGCATGAAGGCTTACGAGAATACGCATCCGCCGCTCGGCAAGCTGCTAATCGCGGTAGGGATCAAGCTGTTTGGGCTTAGTCCGTTTGGCTGGCGAATTGTAGGCACGCTGTTTGGTATCGGGATGCTGCCGATCATTTACCTGTTTGCCCTGCAGCTGTTCCGTAAGACGGGCTACGCGGCGACGGCAACGATTCTGTTTGCGGCAGACTTTATGCATTTCACGCAGACAAGGATTGCGACAATTGACGTGTATGGCGTCTTTTTCATCATGCTGATGTTCTACTTCATGAATAAATACAGGGAAATGAGCTTTTACAGATCTCCTCTCAGGAAAACGCTTGTGCCTTTATTCTGGGCGGGGCTGTTGTTCGGAATAGGGGTGGCTTCCAAATGGATTGTCATTTATGGCGGTGCCGGCCTGGCGGTTATGCTGGCGCTAGTCCTTATTGAACGTTACCGTGAGCACGCAGCGGCAAAACGCATCTTGGCGGGCGGGGGAGAAAGTTATCCTTATACGGAAAACGAGGCTTATCAAAAGGCTTCCCGCGGGTTTGTGCGCAATACGGTACTGACTCTTGCAAGCTGTCTTGTCTTCTTCGTTGCAATTCCGTTAGTCATTTACTGCTTGTCCTACATTCCGGTCCTACACGTTAAAGGAGATACATATACGGCGGAACGGCTTGTCGAGTACCAGAAGCATATGTATGACTACCACAGCAAGCTTGTCGCTACGCATCCGTATTCCTCCCAATGGTGGGAGTGGCCGTTTATGAAACGTCCGGTCTGGTATTATAACGGTAAAAATCTCGATCCTGGAATGGTCTCGTCCATTTCGGCATTCGGTAATCCGCTAATATGGTGGACGGGGATCTTTGCGGTCATAGCAGCGCTGTATATAAGCGTCAAACGCAAGGATAAGCGGATGTACGTGCTGTGGCTCGCTTATCTATCGCAATACCTGCCATGGATGCTCGTTCCGCGGCTGACGTTCTTGTATCACTATTTTGCCATGGTGCCATTCATGATTTTGGCCATCGTTTATATATTCACCCGCATTGAAGAAGGTCGCGAGAATAAAAAATGGATCCGCTGGGTTTACGCCGGCATAGCGGTCGTCCTGTTTATAATGTATTATCCAGTCATTTCCGGTATGGAAGTAAGCAAGGAATATGTGATGATTGCTCTAAGACATTTTGACTCTTGGGTCTTTTACAGCTGATGAACGGAAGGGGTAGACGGGCATGAAGGCGAGATACAGCATTATAGTGCCGATGTATAACGAAGAAGAAGTGATTCGTCATACGTATGCCAAACTGAAAGAAGTGATGGACGGTTACGGCGAGCCTTACGAGCTCGTATTCGTTAACGACGGCAGCAAAGACCGGACGGTCGAAATCGTGGAAGCCATTTGTCAGCAGGACGGCAATGTTCGTCTGATCAACTTTTCGCGTAACTTCGGCCATCAGATTGCCATTACGGCCGGTATGGATTACGCGCAGGGCGACGCCATAATCATTATAGATGCGGATCTTCAGGATCCGCCGGAAGTAATGCTCGAGATGATCGCCAAATGGAAGGAAGGCTACGAGGTAGTCTACGGCAAGCGGCTGAAGCGCAAAGGCGAAACGGTCTTCAAGAAACTGACGGCGATGATGTTCTACCGTACGATGCGGAGCCTGACGAATTTCGATATTCCGATGGATACCGGCGATTTCCGCTTGATTGACCGCAAGGTATGCGACGTGCTGCGCGGATTGAAAGAGAAGAACCGCTTCGTTCGCGGTCTTGTCAGCTGGGTAGGCTTCCGCCAGACGATGGTGGAGTATGTCCGCGAGGAGCGTTTTGCGGGCGAGACCAAGTATCCGCTCAAAAAAATGATTAATTTTGCGGTGGACGGCATCACCTCCTTCTCTTATAAGCCGCTCAAAATCGCAAGCTATATCGGCTTTACCCTGTCGGCCACAAGCTTCGTTTATTTGCTGGTCGTGCTATGTCAGCGTCTCTTTACTTCGAGCACGGTAGCGGGGTGGACAACCATTGTCGCCATTAATCTCTTGTTTAACGGAATTATTCTGATGCTGCTTGGACTTATTGGCGAGTATATTGGCCGGATCTATGACGAGTCCAAGAACCGTCCTCTATATATCGTAAGAGAAGCCAGAGGGTTTAGCGAAGAGAAGGAACAAGCGGAGAAGCAGGAGAAGGAACGCGAATATGTCCATTGAGCAGCCGCAGCAGCAGATTAGCCCAAGAAAACAAAAGCTTGGCGCGTTAAAGCAATTCGTCTTATTTAATATGATCGGATTGCTCAACACTCTGGTGGACTTTGTTGTCTACAGCTTACTGGTGTGGGCGGGACTGTACGTCCTTCCCGCGCAAGTTATCTCTTATAGTGCCGGCATGGTGAACAGCTATGTGTTTAATTCTCTCATTACCTTTAAAGGGACTTCGAAAAGAGAGGACGGATACAAGGCAGACCGCGGAAGGGCCGTACGCTTCATTCTGCTGAACGCGGCAGTGCTGGGAGTGTCTATGCTGCTTCTCTATGAGCTGACGAAGGAAGCGGGATTAGGTCCGTTCACGGCTAAGCTGCTAGCTACGGGAGTAACCGTTGTGCTTAACTTTGCAGGCAGCAAGTGGTGGGTATTCAAGCAGTCTTAAACCGCATATCAGAATATCTCAAAAAAACTTTTAAAAAGTGCTTGCAATACACTAGGCGTTCATGATATATTATCTCTTGTCGCCGCTGAGAA
>NZ_NMOK02000021.1:0-1376 GCF_003399985.2 Paenibacillus sp. ATY16
GGTAGCGTCAAGAAGTTTGTGTAGTAGGGATTTCCATCGGGACGTTGGAAATGAATATTTAGCTGTTGACCTTCTAGAGGGCAAAGCCCAAGCGAAGGCGCGGGAGCTCATTCTTCTTTAAATGAGTTGTTTGCGTAACGCTCACTGTACATGGCTTCAAACGCAGCTCTGGTGCCAGGATCACTAAACCCACGAACGGCTCTACCACACCAATTCTCGTTGTAATCAATGGCTTGTAAGTAAATGATTTTCTCTGCAGCTTCAATGTTAGTTAGGCTGTTCATTGGTTTTAGCCGCTTTCGCAGTTCTTTATTCATGCGCTCGATCGGATTCGTCGTGTAGATCGCATTTCGGACTAATGACGGGTACTTGTAGAATGTAAGCAAAGTTGGAAGTTGCTCTTCCCACGACTTCACTTCCTTTGGATACCGCTTGCTCCATGTACTTTTGAAGCCATCAAACACAGCCTGGGCAACATCCCTATCAATAGCGGTGTAGACCTGTTTCAGGTCGCTCAGAAACGCCGTCTTATCCGCCATACGGATTTTTGGGAAAGTAGCACGGACTTTGTGGACGACACAATGCTGAACATCAGCCATTGGGTAGATCTCACGAAAAGCGTCTTCCAGACCAGGTAGGCCATCAAATACGCCGAGCAATACATCTGTGGCACCACGCTTCTTAAGGTCTTTAAGTACCTCGCGCCAACCGTTTGAGCTTTCGTGACCTCCAACGTAGAAGCCGAGGATTTGACGAATTCCTTTCTCATCAATTCCCATCACTAAGTACACGGCTTCGCTGCTTACCGTGTTACGTTTGAGTTTGACGTAGAGACCATCCAAGTAGAGGACGGAGTAGCGTTTCTCCAGGGGACGTGTTTGCCACTCTTCAATGTCCTCCATAACCGTTTGTGTAATGTTACTGACCGTTGTTGGAGAGTAGTGTGTGCCAAACATACTTTCGATGAACTTAGCCACCTCGCGCGTACTCATACCACCTTTGTACATGTGAATAATGGCCTCCTCTAACCATCCTTCTCTGCGTTGGTATGGCTCGAAAAGTTGCGTCTGGAAGGTCCCTTTACGGTCACGTGGAACCCGAAGTGCGTTAATGGTGCCATAGCGCGTCTGGAACGAACGCTTGTAATGTCCGTTTCGGCTATTGGATGACGTGGGTTTTTCAATGGTCATGTAATTCTTAATTTCTTCTTGAAGGAGTAGTTCAAGCTTTTCTTGGAGCAGCTTAGTAACAGTATTTTCAAGTAGATTATGAAAGGCATTATCGGGTATATTAGTCATCGAGTAGGGTCCTCCTCTTGGTGATGTCGCAATCCCGAGGATACCCTACTTTTTTGCATTCTGGAAAGACTCCAGATC